>JAHJLN010000290.1 GCA_018821715.1 Pseudomonadota bacterium
AATCACTTGCCAAATACATGAAATGCTCCTTGATTTTATCTTTCAAAAACAACCGCTCTTATTCTCTTTTCATCTTTAATCATATTAATTGTCGATTGGCAACCTTCAGATAAAAACAACTTGCTTTTTTAGCTGTATTATAGGATTTATTATGATTCAAAAAAAACTAATAAATAGGAAAAATCATATGATCATTGTGATTGATTTCGGTTCTCAATTTAATCAGCTTATTGCAAGAAGAGTTAGAGAAAACAATGTTTATTGCCAGATTGAACCGTCAAATATCTCAGTAGACAAAATAAGAGATCTTAATCCTTTAGGCATCATTCTTTCCGGCGGCCCTTCAAGCATTTATGAAGACAACAGCCCCAGCATTGATAAATCACTTTTTGATCTTGGCATCCCCATTCTCGGCATTTGCTACGGTATGCATTATATGGTGCATACCCTCGGTGGGAAAATCAAAAAGGCAACCAAACGTGAATATGGATTTGCAAATCTTACTATAAAAGACCCCAACCCTTTATTCAAAGATATGGACTCAGGTTTTCAATGCTGGATGAGTCATGGAGATTCTGCCATTCAATTGCCCCCAAATTTTGTTGTCACAGCGTCCACTGATAATACACCCATTGCAGCCATTGCGAATCATGATAAAAAATTTTACGGGCTCCAGCTTCACCCGGAGGTTGAACACTCCATCAACGGATCATTAATGATCCGTCATTTTTTATTTGATGTCTGCAATTGCCAGAAGAACTGGTCCATGAAATCATTTTGCGATGGCGCCATTTCCCAGATTAAGGCTGCAGTTGGTGATAAAAAAGTAATCATGGGGCTGTCAGGCGGAGTGGATTCTTCGGTTGCGGCAACCCTTATTCATAAAGCCATTGGCAAAAATCTCTTCTGTATTTTTGTCGACAATGGGCTTTTAAGAAATAATGAAAAAGAAAACCTTGAAAAAAGTCTGACAAGCAATCTTGACCTGAACATCAGATTTATTGATGCACAAGATAAATTTTTAACTGCATTAAAACAGGTAACTGATCCTGAAAAGAAAAGAAAAATAATCGGAAACCTCTTCATAGAAGTATTTGAAGCTGAAGCCAACAAGATAGAGGGGGCGGAATTTCTGGGTCAGGGAACCTTGTATCCTGACATTATTGAATCCAAATCAGCATTTGGCGGCCCTACCTCTATTATCAAATCCCATCATAATGTCGGCGGGCTGCCGGAAAAAATGAAACTTAAACTGATTGAACCGTTACAGCTTCTTTTCAAAGATGAAGTCAGAAAACTTGGGGCAGAACTCGGCATAAATGAGGATCTTATCTGGCGTCAACCCTTTCCCGGACCTGGTCTTGCCATCCGGATCATGGGAGAAATAACCCCCTCTCGGCTGGACATTTTAAGAGCAGCTGATACGATATTGCTTGAAGAAATTAGAGAAGCCGGGCTTTACAGAAAATTATGGCAATCTTTTGCAGTTCTTTTACCGATAAAAAGCGTGGGGGTTATGGGAGATAAACGAACGTTTGCAAATTGTATTGCCATAAGAGCGGTCACCAGTAATGATGCAATGACGGCTGACTGGGCGAAGCTGCCCCACGACCTTTTGGGTAAAATTTCCAACAGGATTATTAATGAAGCTGAAAACATTAATAGAGTTGTTTTTGATATCACGTCCAAACCTCCCGGAACGATTGAATGGGAATAAAACAATAACAAACAGGACATAAAAATGGATTCAATGAATTTAAAAGATTTCAGACCTGATAATCAGAATTTAGATGATCCCGAAGAGATACTTGCAAACACGGACAGCGAAATTCCGACATCGCTGTATCACGAAGAAATCAATACCTTGAAAATAGATAAACTTTCCAACAGGGTAACGATTATTTCTATCATTATTCCCTGCCTCATCGGTGCCATTCTCCTTTTTGCCTACCTTGACATGAAAGAACGGGTGGTTGATGTTGATTTGACCAAACAAAACCAATTTGACAGAATCTCTCAACAATTAGAAGAAAAGTTGAATGCCCTTGATGTAAAAATTGCAAAAAATCAATATGACCTGGATAATAAGCTGCCGGAACTTAGCAATAAAAGCATTTCACTTGAAGGACAAATTGCCAAATTAACAAGTTCAAAGGCTGACACCAAAACCATTGATAATCAGTTTGCCAAACTTGAAAAAAGCGTTGCCAATAATGCGGCCCAGGACAAAACCACCCTTACGACAATAGAAGATATCAACAAAAAAACACTTTCCACTATTAAAGAAAATCAGGATCAATTTGATAAAACAGCCAAACAGATAAAAGACGAGATTACTCTTTTTAAAGAAGAATTTGATGCCAGACTGCTCGAGTTATCAGACTATGAACAGCAAATCGGTGAGCTTCGAAAAGATTTCAGCCTTCTGGATAAAAAATATAAACGATTAGAGCAGGAGAGTATCTCTCAAGCCACATTTGATGAAAAAGCAAATCAGCTCAAAGCTGATGTTGACAATCACATGAAAAATATCGATAAACAGGTAAATTCATTGAATCAGAAACTGACGGCAAATATATCCCGTCTTCAAAAAGATATTGATCTATTGATGAAATCTTCTTCTGCTAAGCCTTCAACTGGTAAAGCACCCATCAGCACCAAACCAAAACCGCAGATAAACATTGATCCGTCTGATTCCGTTAAAATCAAAGAAGAGTCCTTGACGCAATAGGGTATTGGTAACGAATTGTTTTGGTGACTATTGCAGAAAAAAAAGAGGGTCGGCTTCAAACTGAGAATCAGCTCTTGAATCAAAAAATTGGGTTTTCTGCCGCTTATTTAGCGGTTCAATATCTTTTTTCTCATATTAAGGAAACACCGGGCCTCATCACGGAGCAAACTGCCACAGCACTTGTTTTTCTGCTTCAATCAAGCCGGTTTGAAGCGAAAAAACAAGCCTTTTTCCTGTATAAGGAAGCTGCCGATGCCCTGGTGAAGATTTCGACAGACGCTGCACACCCATTGGCTGGCTTTGCTATTTTTAAACTTCAGGATCTGTTACTCGATAGTTCTGGGAAGAAGCATCGGGCTGTTTCAGAAGCGCTTGGATCTTTGCCGCTAAAAATAAGCGGCCCTGATATCCAAAAAACCGACAGGGATGAAATTTCTGAAGTTACATTTGATTCATTACTGGTTCATTGTGGAAATCCGGATATAAATACCCTTGAATGGCATGGCAGAACCATTACATTCAAACTCAACAGCAGACAAATTGCGTGTATAAAATTTGCCAAATCTAAAGAGAATGCCTTTGAACTCATAATGGAAACGCACTGGCTCAACTTTTTAAAAGACAATCCCCCTTGTTTGCAGTCAATATTCAAAATTCCCATTCCAGTTTGTATCAACAACATTTCAATGTTTAAGCTAACACAGCTGCCGGATTTGATTTTCAAAAATCACACCCCTTACTATGAGAATTTGGCCATTGTTTTTATAGCAGAAAAAGACTATTTCCTTTACCCGAATGATCCTGTTTTTTTTAAAAATCAAACAGAATCCATGAAAGAAGTCTTCATGCGAAATGCATGGCTCCTTGGTAAATTGACCTCCAAAGGAATCATTCATACCGCTCTGATTCCCTTATTTCATAACAGGGTTCAACAATCCAGGCGTGAAGATCAAGGTGCATATATCTGGGAACAGGGCGGCAGACTTGACAAATGGTTAGAATCCAGCCAATATCCGAATTTCGCAAAATCCGGTTTAAGAGATTTTGAACACCTGATATCCATAAAAACCACAAAAAGGTTACGCCATTTTATCGGTGAGCACATTTTAGGATTTGTATTGGTTGCAGGAAGTTTTTTTAGAAACAAGGCCCCTGAAAAATTGGGATTTGATGAAAACGGGAATCCGGTTGATACCCGTTACCTTTTTGACCGGCCCTTGTTCTTAGCGCTTTTCAAAGCGGTTGTAAAGCTATATTACCATGGTATTACAAGTGTCCCATTAAAAAGATTAGACCATTTTTTAGATGATAGTTTAATTGATCGACTTATTGAAAGCATGGGAATCGATCATCACATGGAAGAAACATTACGGATCCAGGATCAAAACAATATGAGTGATGCAGACTTTAATGATTTCTTAATTTCCAGGGGATGTGGCCACCCCACAATAAAAAATATCAACAAA
This sequence comes from Pseudomonadota bacterium, assembly GCA_018821715.1. Taxonomy (GTDB): domain Bacteria; phylum Desulfobacterota; class Desulfobacteria; order Desulfobacterales; family Desulfobacteraceae; genus Desulfobacula. The sequence goes on from JAHJLN010000290.1 coordinate 4,198, forward strand.
GGCCAAAAAGATATTGTCCTTAATACCGGACCCCATTTAGGCGGATTTAACCAACCCATTTCGGTTCCGGAGCTGGTGGATTTTCTTTTTTGTCTTTCATCTCTGTGCGTCTCAGACCGGTACATCATTGAAAATGGGTTGAAAGCTTCTTTAAATTAGGGTAGTATAACAAATTCTTTGGGGGGAAAACTAAAAAAGGAATGAAAATGTCTAAACAATACCCGGAATGCCCGCTCTATAATCATGCAACTTGCAAAGAACTGCACAATCCAAAATTATGTGCCATAATACGCGATGACAAAACCTGCTTTAAAAAACAGCAAAAACCGAAAAAAGAAACCTCAAACGAAACCTCAAATGAGATCTCAAACGAAACCGCCTCATAGTTTTCATTCAATCACCAGCCTGTCCCCCGGGTGGATCATCCCTTTTACAGAAAGATTATTTAATTTCAAAAGCAAAGAAAGAGATATCTGATATGTTTTGGCTATTCCGGTTAAACTCTCGCCGTTTTTAACAATGTGAAATTTTGGTTTATATATTTTTTCCCAGTTTTTATAATATGCTGTAAATCTATCTTTAAATCCTTTTGCTTTCCCTTTTGGTATCAAAATACTGATATTTCCTTTATCCATAAAATAGCCGCGCAATTCAGGGTTGTAATCCTTGATTGTTTTAAAAGAGACATCGGCTGCTTGAGCAATTAAGGCAATGGGAATTTGCAAATCAGATTTGAAATTTATTTTATCAAAAGAAAAAACAGGGTATAAATCAGACTTTTTCAAAAAAAAACCGTATGCTTCCTGATTTTCAAGAATTAATTTGGCACACAAGATTTTAAACACGTATTGCTGGGTTTGCAAAGGAAGGTATAATGAAAAAAAATTATTATTTTTTTGAGCTTCAATTTCACTTTTCAATCCATATTCGCCCATATTATATGCAGCCAGGGCAAGCAGGTATGATCCAAATCGGTTCTCCAAAGCCTTTAAATATTCACAAGCCGCTTTAGTTGATTTAAAGATATTCCGTCGTTCGTCAACTTGAGAATCAATCCTGAGACCATATTGTTTCCCGGTCGACCTTACAAACTGCCAGTATCCCACCGCCTCTCTTGAGGAACTTGCATGAGGTCTTAAGGCACTTTCAATCAGGGGAACATATTTTAAATCAAGTGGCAACCCCTGTTCTTTTAGAATATTTTCCACATGGGGAAAATATTTGGCTGCCCGTTTTATCCATAAAATCACCTGTGGCCGGTCCCATAATGCCAACAACATTTCTTTTTCAAGTCTTTGTTTTACATCCTGGTGTTCCAGCGGTATTTTATTGTCACAATAATAAATGTCATTTTCAAATTGAATGCTTTCTATTAATGACGGAAACTTATGGTGTGACACTTGATGATCCAAAGGCACTTCACCCAGACAAATTAAAGGAAATGAAACAAACCATAAGAATGATATAAAGACAACTCTGCATGAAGATTCAAATTGCATGGATTTATCCGGATTTAAAAATATTTGTTTGCCGGATCATCTCAAAATCATGTGTCAAAGTCAATGAAGTGTTTTCCTTTGAAAAGGATGCACTGATATGTCATACTTTACATAACTTGAAATCAAAATTAACTGGATTGAAGGACATTGATCAAATTTTTAAAAGATCTTATTGTTAAGGCTGGTAATATTTGCCTGAAAGAACAAGGACGGTTAAAACCATCAGATGTAAATTTTAAAAATAGAAAAGACCTTGTCACCAATACTGATAAGAAGGTTGAAGACTTTATTATCAATGGCATCAGAACACAATATCCTTCACACGACATTTTGGGTGAGGAAACAGGGAGGTCTGGTTTTTCCTCTGATTATTTATGGATCATTGATCCCATAGACGGAACCACCTCTTTTTTTCATCAGCAACCCTTTTATGCCGTCAGCATTGCAGTGCAACACCATGGAAAAACAATCTGCGGCGCTGTGTATGCCCCGGGTTTGAATGAACTGTTTTGTGCTGAAAAAAATAAAGGTGCTTTTTTAAACGATCACTCTATATTTGTCTCCAAAGCCGACCGGCTAATTAATTGTGTTATGGCCACAGGATTTGCCTGCTTGAGAGCGGATCTTTCACACAATAACCTTTTTTATTTTAACAAAATTGTTCCAAAGCTAAGAGATATTCGACGGTATGGCTCTGCGGCTGTTGATCTTTGTTATGTTGCCTGCGGAAGGCTTGATGGATTTTGGGAAATGAATTTAAATATTTATGATATTGCAGCAGGTGTTTTTATTGTTGAACAGGCAGGCGGAACAATCTGTGATTTCAGAGGAGAACTTAACTTTCCAGAACAGGGAATCATTGCA
>JAHJLN010000291.1 GCA_018821715.1 Pseudomonadota bacterium
TATCGGGTTTATTCTTATCGTCATGTTGGTCAATATCAAAAAAGCCGAACCCGATCCGGCCGGCCAGAAAATCGGACAGATGAATAACAAGAAGCTCTTTTTCATCCTGTTTGGAGAAATCATTCCAATGATGAAATTCAGCAATCTGGATAAACTCTTTTGAGAACCGCATTTGTTTGAGAAGAACAGCACCAAATGTTGTATGGATTTCATGAACTGCCAGCTGCAACTTTGGATCATTCAGATTTTCCTTGGGATTCATGTCTATGACGGCTTTCATTAACAGCATCTTACCGATATCATGGATAATGCCCATGAGAAAAACAGTCTCTGGTTTTCCAATTTTAACCGTTTCTGCAATACGCTTCCCAAGGCAGGCACAGGCAAAAGAATGCATCCAGAGTTTCTTTAATATTTCGTTTAATTCCTTATGGTCGGATTTAAAAAAACTTTTTGTAACAAGGGTGGTAATCAGCCCATATGTTGCTTTCATCCCAAGCCGAATCAAGGCGGCATTCAAATTATCGATTTTATCAACGCCCTTGTACAAGGCTGAATTTGCAATTGAAATGAGTTTACTGCTGATGACAATATCTTTTTTTACAATATTTGCCAGATCCATTATAGATGGATCCGGGCTTTTCTTTAATGCCTGTAATTCGGTCACAATGCCGGGCAGTACCGGCAGTTTGATTTCTCCCTTATAAAATCGCTTAATAATCCGGGCCACAATCCTGGCATGCGTATTTTTATCCTCTTTTTGGATATCATCGGAAGGAATCAAGCCGATACGCCCTAAATTCCCCAGCAATTGATATGTATTTACCGGTTTTGAAAGATAGCCGTTACAGCCCAGCTTGATGCATTCTTTGATGGTGGACATGTTCATCCGGGAAGTCACCATGATAATTTTAACCCTGTCTTTCCCAGGCGTTTTCAACACTTTTTCTTTTTTGCGAATCATGCTCAACAATTGCTTGCCGTCCATTTTGGGCATAGAAACATCCAGGGTAATCAAATTGAACGGCGCTTTGGCCTTTACGGCCTTGTCGAACAATTCCATTGCTTCCAGGCTGTCATCCACTGCTGTACAACTGCCGATACGCGCCATCTTCTTTAGGAGCAGTTTTCTGGAGATTGTCTCATCATCAACGATTAAAATTTTCACGGCAGCTTCCTTTTTAAAATAAACCCTTTACTTTATATCACGGGTCAACGATTGGAATGTCATTCATGATATCATCGAAGCATTCATTTTTATATGGCATTAATACTGCCTGGGATGTTTTTCCGTCCACCAGAATTTTAATGGGGTTTTTAAATTTTATATGTTTTAGATAGGTTGTTATGTTTTCACACGTCTGACACTTGAAAAAGTCGTAATCGATAAAATCGTCTCCCTTATCAGATATCGTGATGTAACTGATACCAAGGGACGTAATATTCTGGAAAAAATGGGACCCCTGGGAAGGATCAGCCTTAATGCTTTCAATCGTTGTTTCCAGCATCACACCCACATTGGAAATATCATTCCAGACCACTGGGATGCCCAGCCACCGGTCTGATGATCCCCATCGGCCAGGCCCGATCAAAACGTATTTTTTATTGTTTTGATTGAACAAGGCATTAATTTTGTTTATTTCCAATGCAATTTCAACGGTTTTCCCAGGATCAAAGGTTTCAGGATCAACATACACCACATCGTAGATATCCTTGTATTCACCATTTCCCAGCGATAATGTAGAATAACAGAACGCTTCCTTGATTTCGGCTTTTCCGATCTTCACCCCCAGATTTTGTTTGTACCGCCCCATAGGCCGTATTTGAAGTAACGAAAATTGCGGTTTTTTACTCTTATCTTCCGGTAAATTAACTGCAAATTCAACTTCAACAGACGACCCCATCCATTTGCTGCCGATTTTGGTGACCTCTTCAAGGAGTTGGGCCAAAGGAAAAGAATTATATTTCAAAATATTGGCAAAGGTTAAAACCGGAAATCCTTTTGTGGAAAATGAATCCCTGATCCGGTTATCCTGGACATGAAAAGTGGAGGATAAAAATCTGACAACCGGATGATCGGTTGCATCACTTAAATCAAGTTTTGCAAGGCAACGGTCTCCTGTCGGGCTGGAAATACTGTCATCATCTCCTGAGAACCCATCCAGTTTTAATGCATAAAAATATTTCTGGGAATTTTCAAGAATATCATTCACAATGGAAAATTGGGGCAGAAACTGGGGATATTTCGGACAGAATCTCAAGGTCTTGCCGCCTTCCATGACAATTTTTCCAAGCCCAAGTGCAATATGGCTGATGCCTTCTTCTGCCTTTAAATGGGAAATGGGATAAAAGTTATAGGATTGGGCTACCCCTGAAATTGCCGGATAAAAATAATTGCCATGCGCCATTCCGGTCATCTGCTGGAGAATCACCGCCATTTCCTCGTCCTCTGTCCGATTCATGGTTGATTTTGCATAGGATCTTGGTGCTTTGAGATACGTGGATGCATAGACCAGCTTAATGGCCATGATCAGCCGTTCAAGACGCTTTTCAAGGTTTGGATCTGAATTGGGAAGCATATAGGTATTATAAAGCCCTGCAAACGGCTGATAATGGGCATCTTCAAAAAGGGAAGAAGACCGGACGGCAATGGGATATCTGACGCTGTTCAAATAGATTTCCAGGTTTTTTTTCAACCAGTCAGGGAACCTGGCCCGAACAAACTGATCAATTATTTGCGCATCTTCCTGTTCCTGATCAGCTTCAAGAAGTCTTGACAGCTTGTTTTCCTCGATAAATGTTTTAAACCCTTCCGTAGAAATCACAAAGGTCTGGGGAATGACGATCTCCACGCCAGGGAACTTTTCATGTAAAAATTCATCCCGCTTGATCTGGGATGCCATAAAGGCAAGTCCTCTTGCCTTTCCGCCAAGGGAACCGTTTCCGATTTTCATGAAATCCGTATCAGAATCAAATTTTTTTGAATCAAAATCAATAATCTGCCCTTGCCTTGATCCTTTCCGCCTGGCACGGATGCTCTCTACTAAAAACCGCTTCATATCCTTTGGATCAGGAAAATCACTTATTTTATAAGGCCTTAACTTAAGTGCAAATTCAATTTCACTTCTGGCCATGAACCACCTTGAAAAATCATTGTTCATGGCATGATAGACAATGGATTCATCCGGAATTTCAGACAAAAGCTTTTCAATCGCCCTTAAATTACTGGCCCTTGCAATTTCCTCCCCGTTTGGCAGCCGGAACACAAAGGCACCGAACCCAAGAAAGGACACAAAAAAACTTTTGATCTGATCATTTAAATTGGTTGAATTCTTATTGATAAATACAGATGGAATATCCATTACCTTCTCTCTGTTATGTTCCTCTGTACTCAGGGTCAATACCGGCAAATCCGGGATCTCTTTTTTAATTTTTGTCAGTAATTTGTATCCTGCAAACTCATCCTCCTTACCCTCTTTTTCATACCGCATGTCTGAAAACACGGATAGCAGGTAGGGTTTATATTTTTCAAACAAGGCCATTGCCCCTTCGTAAGTATGGGCAACCAGCACTTTGGGCCTGCCCCTCATTTTCAACAATCGATGTTCTTCATTAATGGATTCATCAATAACAGACTGTGTCTGCATCACAATCTGCTTGTAAAGCACGGGTAAAAAGGAAGACAGATGATAGGGGGAATCCTCCACCAGGATGATCACCCTGACATTGGCATTGGCCGTGTCAAAGGCAACATTCATTTCATCTTCAAAATTTTTAATAATGGCCAGCAACAGGTCTGCATTCCCCCCCCAGATATAGGTCCGGTCAATGGCACTGGAATTCTCTGCACAGATATACTTGTCAATATCGCAGGTATTGTGGAGCAGCATGAAAAAAGGCAGGTCAGAATATCTTTGTTTAACTTGTGCACCAAAGGTATATACATCCATACCATCCAGGCTCGGCATGGCAAGGATTAAATCAAATTTTTTCTCTTCAAGCCTCAAGAATGCCTCTGAAGCAGAGGATACCCATGTAAGCCGGGGTGGCTTTGACAGGTTAAGACCTTTATATTCGTTAATAATTCGGGTTGAAAGACGGCCCTCTTCTTCCATGATAAATGCATCATAGGGGCAGGAAACCAACAGAATGTCACCCACTTTATTGGCCATTAATTCATGGTATATTTTTTGAAAAGGCGCATGATTCGTGTGAGTGCCATTATCCATTTCCATAAAGTCCCTGTATCTTCAGCTATTGATTGATCTTGTTATTGTAATTTAAAAACCTTTAAAATATCATGCATGTGATTTGACATGTCTGACATATTTTTATAGGCCTCAACTGTCTGTTTTGCTATGGAAGCATTCTCAAGTACTGCTTGATTCATATGGTTAAGGCCCTGTGTAATACCTTCAATATTTGAACTTTGATCTGCTGAAAATTGAGATATTTCCATGACTAGGGTGTTTACCTGGTTTACAATACTGTGAATACTGTTTAAGACAGCAGCATTTTGATCTGCATTTTCAACTCCCTTATCAATCTCTTTCAAGGAATCGGCGATCAACTGACCTGTTTCCGTCGCTGCCTGTGCACTCCTGATGGCAAGGGCTTTGACTTCCTCCGCAACAACGGCAAACCCTTTGCCGGCTTCTCCGGCCCGGACAGCTTCAATGGATGCATTCAAGGAAAGCAGTTTGGTCTGGGATGCAATATCATTTATCACACCAATAACGTTTGCAACATCTGAGCTGGTCTTTTTTATCTTGTCCATGGAATCCAGCATTTCAGACATCTGCTTGTTTCCCTTATCAATTTCATCCAGGGCATTTGAACTGATCGTCTGGACTTCATGCGCCTTTTGCTCACTGTCTTTTGCCCGGGTTTCAATCTGATTCATTGAAGTGGAAATTTCTTCAATCCCTGCAGACTGATCATCTGTATTTTCAGACAATGTTTTAGCAGCATCGGTCAGTTCTTCAGCATTGGACCTCACCTGCTCGCTGATATGGATGATCTTGGCAATGGATTGCCCCAAAAGATCAATAGACCCGTTTATGCTGTTTTTTAACAGTTCAAGATCCCCTTTTTGCTCCCGGGTCAGGGTCTGGGAAAAATCACCTTTTGAAACTGACTTCATCACCTCATTCACATTGCCCAGGGCTGAATGCATCGCGGTCATGAGGCTGTCAAATGCCATGGCGGTTCTTCCCACTTCATCGAGTTTCTCAGAATTTACCCTGATGGAAAAATCAGAGGTTTTCTCTACATTCAGAACAATTTGCTGCAGTTTTATCAAGGGCTTGGTAATGGCATTGATGATGAGCAAAGCTGCACAAAATCCGATGATAATGCCGATAATGACAATGATACTGATATAGATCAGCGCCGACACCACGCTTTTTTTGGCAGAGGCCTGGACATCCATACTGATTTTATCGCTGACCTTGAGTATTTTTTCAAGCTCAAGCTTCACCAGTTCAGTGGTTTTTGACAGCTGGAGCTTCATTTGTTCGATATTTAAAATTGCATCAAGATACTCTTTCTGGACGATAAAAATTCCATCATCTGCCAGGGTCGTTGATTCAAGTGTTTCAAAATCCCTGGACAGGATTTCAAAAGAATCCTTGTGGGCCTGAGTTCGTAATTTGCGGCTCAGTCTTTTCATCCTTGATGTCGTTATCTTCGCCAGTTTTTCAAAACTCTCTCTCATCTCTCCTATCTTTTGGACATCTTTTCCCGTGATAAGACTTTTGACAATATCTTGAAATTCAATAAGAAACGACCGAAAATTCTGACCCTGGTACAATACCGGCAGATCCTGTGCAAACATGTTCAACAGCAGACTGGAGACTTCTTTGGCCGTAGCTGTCGGCGTCATGGAAAGCTTTCTTCCTTCATCCTCTTTTTCACCGATTGCGGTTTGTGCGGTCTCAAGAAATGCAGACAAAGACTTGTCCAGTTTTTTTCTGTTGATATCAAAGGCCGCCACTTTTTCTTTTGAAACATTTTCTTTTGTCAGTTTGGTCTGATGTGCCTGGATAACATCCCGGGTCTGTTGAAAGAATTGATCTTTATACTGGGTCAGCAGTTTGATGTTCAGATTATATCTGCTTTTTTCTAGAACCTGTGACAACGAGGCAAGGGTAATGTCAATATCTTTTTTTAATTCCTGGAGCAGCTTTTCCTGGGCGATTATTGCAGCGGGCTCATCCTGAGATAAAAGATATAAAACTGCCACATGGGATTTGAGCATATCATTGGCCAGCCGATTGGAGCTTTTATCTATCGGGGAAGCAATATCAGAAATTGTCTCAACTTTTTTTTTGATCTGGCTTGTGAAAAACAATCCAGATCCCCCGGCAAAGGCCACCATTAAAACAAGAAAAACAAATACATAGATCAGCTTGGTTCTGATATTCAATTTTTCATGGAATCTTGCAACTGATTCCGGCAAAATTTTCATAAGCATCTCTTGATATAGAGCCATTTGCTAATCCTCCGATTAGAGGTTTTTGAATATTTTGTTTCCCAAAATTGATAAAATTCATACTACCCTAAGAAAATAGTTTATGTCAAACTGTCATCAATGCAGTTTTATTTTTACAGCCGACATCATCAGCATCATTTTATCATCAAACCAATTGTTCACATGATCTTGACTTTTAGCCATTATTTCTTTATCAAAACTTCTATTTAAAAATTTTTTAGCCAGGAAAAACCGAACGTCATCTTTGGGCCATATTCAAATGTAAACCGATCTAAAAAGGAGGCTGTAACATGGACATTAAAATTACCAGAACTGCAGATACCATTCTCATGGTCAGGCCCAGGGATTTTGGGTATAATGAAGAAACCGGCATTGACAATGAATTTCAGAACAAACCGGATATGGACATAGCGCTGATCAACCAAAAGGCCAATCTCGAATTCCAGGCCATGGTGGACGGTCTTCGCAAAAAAGGGGTCATTGTGCTGATTCTGGAGCCCCCCATCAGCCAGGATGTCACAACCCCGGATGCCATTTTTCCGAACAACTGGTTTTCCACTGAGCATGACGGCACGATTTTGACCTACCCCATGATGGCAAAAAACAGAAAAGCGGAAAGACGGCTTTTGGAAGTGGAAAAACTGCTCAATGAAAACGGGTATACCATTCGAAACTGCATCAATGTCGGACGGCTTGATGAACCCAGAAAATTTCTGGAAGGAACCGGCAGCATGATCATAGACCCTGTGGATGAGGTGGTGTATGCCGCCCGCTCCGAACGATGTGATCCTGATCAGTTTGACAATTTTATCCGTCTGCGGTTTTATCGTAAAGGCATTTTATTTGACACCAGAAGCTCTTCAGGAAAGCCCATTTACCATACCAATGTCATGATGAGTCTTGGAGAAAAATATGCAGTTGTCTGTTTGGATTGCATTGCAAAAAAAGATCAAAGGGACCATGTGCTTGCAACCTTGAAAGCTTCCTTTGATGTCATGGAAATAACCCTGGAACAGATGGAAAAGTATTTTTGCGGTAATATCCTTGAAGTTAGAAATCAGAAAAATGAGGCCTTTATCGTAATGTCTGAAACTGCCCGGAAAGGCTTTACACAGGATCAGAAAGCATTTCTTAAACAATATGGTGAAATCTTAAGTTTTGATCTTGGAACCATTGAAAAAATCGGTGGCGGCAGTGCCAGGTGCATGATGGCGGAAATCTTTTCTGTCAGGGAAAAAAATTTTTCTTAATCTATTCCCATCTGCTGTTCATTTCTGGCAATCTCCTTTAACAAACTTTCTTTTTCCTCAGGGGTTAAATCAGGGGAAGAAAGCCTTTTTTGAAGGCCCAGAAGAATCATCTCCTGTCTGTACTCATTGCAGGTATATTGCCCGACACTTGGTTCTGACTTTTCCATATGCGTTATATTCTCAAACAAGTTTTAATATAATTCGTATTTTACAAGTTTGCCGTCAAGACCCCCGATTTTCAACGGGCGTTTCCAGGAGGGTGACAAAAGGACTTTTTTAATATATTTGGGTTCTCCAAAATAAACAAAGGCGGTTGATTTCCTGCATTTGTTTTTTAAAAAAAGACCGAAACTTTCATAGAACTTATTCAGATTCTGGTCTTTCCCTATTCGGATACCATAGGGCGGGTTGGTGATAATCACACTGTTTTCTATGGATTGAATATCCTTGAAATCTTTTTGTTCAATGGTAATTTCACTGCCGAAATGAAGTCCCATAATATTTGTTTTCACCGCATTCACCGACTGTTCTGACACATCACTTCCGGAAATCATGCCGGGTTTCAGTGCCTTAAAATTTTCCAGGGCTTCTTTTTTAACCTGGTCCCATAAATTGGCATCAAAATCAGGCAGTCTTTCAAACCCGAACTGAGTTCTGAAGATCTGTGCCGGTATCCTGCAATACTTCATGAGCGCTTCACACAAAAGCGTGCCAGACCCGCACATGGGATCATACAACGGCACCTGGCCATCCCATTCAGACAAATGGATGATGGCGGCGGCAACGGTCTCCTGCATGGGAGCTGCTACAGACTCCTCCCTGTACCCGCGTTTGTGCAGCGGTCCGCCGGAAGCATCAATGGTCAGGGTTGCCAGATTCCTATGGATATGCAGGTTGACAATAATATACGGGTCTTTTGCATCCACATTCGGTCTTTTATTTGCCCTGTCCCTGAAATAATCTGCTATGGCATCTTTAACCCGCAACCCTGCAAAATTGGAATGGGTGATTTCAGATTCCGATACATTGGCTGCAATGGAAAAGGTGTCTTTAGGCGTTAAAAACTCTTCCCATCTTATTTTTTTTGCAGCCTTATACAGGTCATCCTTGTCATGGCATTCAAATGAAATAAGGGGCGCCAAAATCCTTGAAACAAGCCGTGAAAAATAATTGATCCGATAAAAATCCTTTTGAGTGGCCTTGAACCATATGCCTCTGAAAACAGGGGTTAAATCATAGGCACCCAGGGTTTTAAGTTCTTTTACGGCAAGGTCTTTTATGCTTTCGGAAACCTGGGCAAAATATTGGGATTCTTTCTCATATAGATAGGCAAGCTTTGCCTGTTTTCTTGTCTTGCCTTTTCCTTTTTGAAGGATACTTCTTTTACCAGTGTTCAATTTTTTATCCTTTTATGAATCAACATGTAACAGCGGGTTATTGTATCAGCATTTTATTATTTTTAAAACATCTGGATGGAAATACCCCTTTTAATGATCCAGTTTTAATAAAAACGGAATCGCAAAAAACCCGATCACGGCACTCACAATGAACATATTCTCAAGCCCTGCCAGATCACCGATGATGCCTGCAAGGAAAACTGCCATGGACCTGACGGCAAATGAAATCATCATGAACAGGCCATTGGCAGCCGAAGGATTGTCTTTTGCATTTTCCTGAATAATTGCCAGCATGACCGGGGTGGTTGAAAGAACGGCAAACCCGGTGATAACCAGCATGAGGATTTTTAACAGACCGGTTGAAAAAACAAAGATCAAAATAGCAACCGGTGCGACCATCAAGACCCAGAACAATACCCGTTGCCGTCCCAGCCAGTCGCTCAGGGTTCCGGCACTTAACACGCCTGCAACGCCAAAGGCCTCGTATAACGCAAGGGCGGCCCCCCCATACCACAGGCTTCCGGTTTGCCTTTCCACAAAAACCGTGAGAAAAACCCCCATGGAGGCATGCATAAAGGATCTTGCCAGCAGAATGCCGGACAGGGGAATCAGTACATGTTTAATTTCATGATAAGAGGCTTTTAAAGATCCCTTTCTTTGAATCCGGGTCTTCTGTTCTTCTTTTTCCAGGGTAAAATACAGGAGAATCGAGGTTAACACGGCAAATCCCATAACAATATAAAAATGATTCTCCCCCAAAAATGATACGGCAGCCACTGCAAACATGGGCCCCACAGCTCTGGCCGATTCCCCGCCCGCCATAAAAATACTCATGCCGCGGCCCTTTTTGTTCCCGGAATACTTTGCAATTAAAACAGGCGAAGGGACATGATAGAGTGCCACGCTGAACCCGGATAAAAAGAGAAGAACCAGCAGCAGCCAGTAGGATGAAGCGTTTAAAATCAGGCTCATGGGAATGGCGGTAAGCGTGGGGGCTAAAATAACCAGCCATCTGGCCAGCCCTTTGTTGTCTGCAAACAGTCCGATAAAAGGATTGAGCAGTGCCGGCATCTGCATCACAGTAGACAGCAGTCCTGCCTGACTTAAAGTTAAAGAAAGCTTTTCAATAATCAGGGGCAAAAGCGGTGCAAGAAAACTGGTATACACATCATGAATAAAATGGGAAAAGGCAACAAGCACAACCCGGCCTGTCTGGAATTTTTGAAGTTTCATCCCGACATCAATAGCAAATTTAATTGAAAAAGTAAAAAGATTTGGCCGGACGTCCTTTTTCAAGCAGTTAACAATTTTAAAAAATAATTGATATATCATGAAATTCTGATAGATTAATGCAGACCATAACTATTAAAACAATATCGTCCATAAATTCAAGGATGCTAAACATGAATACCCTGTCATACAAAGCATTGATCGTTGAAGAAACCGGGAAAAATGAATTTTCCCGCCAGGTGAAACAGGCCAATATCAATGACCTGCCGGATAATGAGGTTCTGATCCGGGTTAACTATTCTTCTTTAAACTATAAGGATGCCTTATCAGCTACAGGAAATCGCGGTGTTACACGGCAATACCCGCATACCCCCGGAATTGACGCCGCCGGAATTGTTGAAGAAAGCCGTAATAGTGCGGTTAAAAAAGGAGAACCGGTTATTGTTACCAGCTATGATCTTGGCATGAACACAAAAGGAGGGTTTGGACAATATATCCGTGTGCCCGCAGACTGGGTGGTGAAGCTGCCAAAAGGGCTTACCTTAAAACAGAGCATGATCTTTGGGACAGCAGGATTTACGGCCGGCATGTCTATTTTTAAACTGATCCAAACCATCGGGCCGGAGAGCGGGGATATCCTTGTCACCGGTGCCACAGGCGGCGTTGGAAGCCTTGCCGCAGGAATTTTATCCCATCTTGGATATGCTGTAACTGCGGTTTCCGGGAAAACAGACACCTCTTTGCTTAAAAAGCTGGGAGTTAAACAGATCATTGCCAGGGATGATTTTCTTGCCAACACTGCACCCCCTATTTTAAAACCCCGATGGGCAGGCGTCATTGATACGGTGGGAGGCGACATTCTGGCAACCGCCATCAAGTCAACGCATCAGGATGGAATCGTGACCTGCTGCGGAAATGTGGCATCCCCTGATCTGCCCATTAATGTGTTCCCGTTTATTTTAAGGGGCATCTCCCTTCTGGGGATAGACTCACAGCATTGTCCCATGGCCTTTCGGTCAATTGTCTGGGAAAAACTTTCCAGTGACTGGAAATTTGACCTGCTTGAAACCATTTATGATGAGATTTTCATAGATCAGTTAACAGATAAAATCGATTCCATATTAAAAGGGGAACTGAAAGGCCGAACCCTTGTTAATCTGGAATAAGCCGGATCTTTGTTTTAATAGTTTTCGCTTGACAAGGGGTATAAATTAACCTTTAATTTTTACCAAGTTTCTTAACGTTAACCATTAAATTCAACACTAAGGAGGATATTATGACAACTCCAGCACATTGCCCGGGTTTTGAGCAATTTAAAAATTTACAATCCTTTACCTGCAATTGCCCGAAATGCGATGCAACAAAGGAAATTTTCTCAGATGAATTTGATAAAACCCACAAATGCGACAAATGCGGTGAAGAGATAGATTTCACCTCCTGCACCTATGATGCAGGATAATAAATTTAATCGTATTATTTGATGACATCCTGATTTTTTCGCATCTGCGTCAATGATTTCAGACTCAAGTGAATAAAAATCAGGATGTTTGTTATCCGCCGCATGGTCTCATACTATCCGGAGAAAAAAAATGATTAAAACCGTTTTTTGGATTGCCGTCGTCCTTATCGTGCTTTCCCTGTTTTCATGCAGCGCCGGACAGATGTTTCAATTTCAAACCAGCAGTGAGATAAAAACCCTTCTGGAAACAGACACAGTATATCCTGATGCCAGGTTTGTTGTTCTTTCCGACCTTCACTTTTATGACCAGCGGCTTGGCACAAGCGGGAAAGCCTTTCAAAAATACATAGATGATGATCGAAAACTGCTCCTGCTAAGCGACGAAATCCTCTCCTCAGCTGTGGAAGCAGTCATTGAGGAGGCTGCAGATTTTGTGCTGATATCTGGAGATCTGACCAAGGATGGTGAAAAAATAAACCATCAGGGCGTTGTAAGTGCATTGAAAAAATTAGAATCTTCAGGGGTCAGTGTATTTGTTGTTCCGGGTAACCATGACATCAATAATGGGGATGCGGTCCAATACACTGGTGATACAACCCAGCCTGTACCCGGTATCACTGCGGATGAATTTAAGACCCTGTATCATGAATTCGGATACAAAGAAGCCCTGAATATTGATTCACACTCTTTAAGTTATGTGGCTGAACCCCAAAAAGGCCTTTTTGTTCTGGCACTTGACTCCTGTAAGTGGAAAGAAAACAAACCCGGTCATCATCCTGTTACGGATGGGGCATTTTCCGTTCAGACCCTGGAATGGATCGAAACTCAGTTGATTCTGGCTAAAAAACAGAAAAAAGCGGTTATTGCCTTCCTGCACCACGGGATTACAGAGCATTACCCGGCCAATGAAAAATACTATGGTCAGTATGTAGTTGATCAGAGTGATGCTGTTTCTAGACTCTTTGCAGCATATGATGTCCATCTGGTTTTCACCGGCCATTTTCATGCCCAGGACATCACAAAAAAAACTTTCCCTGATTCTGATGATTTTGTTTTTGATATAGAGACAGGCTCCCTTGTCACCGCGCCCTGCCCCTACAGGATTGTTCAGTTTTCAAACGGGCATACCGCATCCATCAAAAGCAGTTTCATCGAAAAAATACCCTCCAGGGAAAACCTTGCCGACTATGCCTATCAATTTGTTTATAACGGAACGATTACCATGGCCAATGCAAAGTTAGACGGCTTTATGGTGTCAAAAGAGCAACAGCAGCTGATTTCAAGCCAGATTTCAAAAGCCTATTGCGCCCACCTTCTGGGAGATGAACAAAAACCAGATATTACCATCGATAATACCGGGTTTAGAGCGTGGCTGAAATTTATTGCATGGATGCAAAAAGACCTGATTGACGGATGGTGGACAGATCTTCCGCCAAAAGACAATCACCTGACCATAGATCTTGGCACTGGAGATTATTTTTAAACAACCTTTTACCATCAATATGTCGCTACCCATATCATGAAATATTTGAAAACAATCTGCTTTTTAATCAGCGCTACACTGCTGTTTCTGCTCACAGTTTCTTCCTGTGCATCCAGGGATAAAAAAAACTTTTCAGAAACCGAGTGGGCAAAAAAAGTTGAGGAAACCAAAATTGAAAACCTGTATGCCCCCCATTTTAAGGACAGCAAATTTTTTACCCCGTGGATGATGATACCAGACAAAAGCTTTCTGGATGTTTTAGGCTGGAAGCTGTTCTCAAAATCAAATTATTCAAAAGAGGAGCAGGCGTTTCTGCCCAGGGTGCTGCCGGATACCGCACAACGGCTCAGGCAGACCCAAGGTGATTTCATTCTCTGGATCGGCCATAACACATTTTTAATCCGCATAAATGGCATCTATTGGATGACAGATCCCATTTTTTCAAACCGGGCGCTTTTACCGCCGCGACTCACGCCGCCGGCCCTTACCCTCAAAGAATTCAATGATATTGTAAAAAATGTGAACATTGTGATTTCCCACAACCATTATGACCACCTGGACCGATCCAGCATGAAAAACCTGCCCCGGCAGGCAATGGTTTTTGTTCCCAAAGGGCTTAAAGAAGATGTCATGTCCATGAACAAAAAAAACGTCCGGGAAATGGACTGGTGGGAGGAAATAACCATTGGGAAAGATTCAAAATTGATCTGTCTGCCGGCCCAGCACTGGTCCTTGAGAATCAGCCAGAAAAGGAACCGCTCGCTGTGGGCATCTTACCTGCTGGTTACCCCGTCAGCAACCCTCTTTTTTGGCGGGGATTCGGGATATTTCAAAGGCTTCAGGGAATTTGGCAAAAAATACCCGGACATTGATTATGCCTTTATGGCCACTACGGCCTACCACCCCAGATGGTTCATGCACCACCAGCACATGAATGTGAAAGAAGCTGTCAAAGGATTTGAAGAACTTGGGGCCCGCTTCTTTATCCCGACCCAGTGGGGAACCTTTCACCTGGGCAGCGAGCCGGCCGGCTATCCGGGACTGGACTTAAACCGCCATATCAAAGAGAACCGGCTGGATCCGGCGCGCTTTAACATCATGGATATCGGCCAGATCCTTCCCATCAAAAAAAAATAAAATAATTTTTCTGCTCGGTTCGTGACCATGACATTGGCCCCATTTCCATTATTCTGTTTTGTAACAAACTGCTATTTCACCAAAATACAGGGTATGATAATCTTTGTCAGAATACAGACTTTTATCATATATGGCATCAAGAAATTTTGGGTCCATAGCGTTTTTGTATATGATTTTGCATTCAAAGTGATACCCCGGGATGTCAATGATCGGGGACTCCACAAATTTGCCGGTCGCTGTTTTCAGATTGCATTCTTCGAATTTATTAAAATCCCTACCTGATTTAGTTCCGCAAAACAACACTTCTTTTTTATAACCTGAAGCAGGAACACTTACTGTGAAATTATCAGATTTTTCTATCAAATCGAAGGTATGACGTGATTCACGAACTGCTACCATGAAAACATCTTTTTTCCAGATATGGCCTATAGTGGCCCATCCAATCGTCATGGTGTTAATTTTTTTTCCAGCTTTTACAGTAAGAAAAGCCCCTCTTTTGATTATATCCATCACCTCTTTGGCAATGTCCATTGCTTTTAATTCCTGCATTTGATCTCCTTTGTTTGGAATTTATTTTATAAAAAATAATTTTGAAATCCTGATACTCATTTTGAAATCTTTTTATGAACGAGACAATAATAATTGACCGGCTGAACATAACACAAATAGAGTCGATTCAACAGGATTTTTAGCTGTTCATGAGGTTAATTTAATGAAATTTATACAAACATAAGACTCAAATACACTTACATTGATCAGAAAATTTCATGAAGGAAAACCGGGTAAAGTATAGTTTTGGCATTCATCAGAATTTAGGCAGTTGTATTCTCCGCACAGAGATAATTAATCTTGACTTTAACAAAAAGATTTTAGCCAGAGGTCTCCTGTCAATTTTGTGTATTATATAGAACATTTTGGGGAAGTATCTAAAATGAGGCTTATCAAAAAATAAAGCGTAATGGTCCGCTGCAGCAGCTGGGGTTATACAACTAGTTATTTGCAAACCAATAGTTTAAACTGACATTCCACACCCCTTTTTTATAAACAGCAATAATTTCAATATATCTATATTTTGTAATTGTTTTAGTGACTTATCTGAATATTTTTACCACTGAATGAAATTCATTTATTAAATTGAATTTAGTCTAGACTTTTCTAGAAATTTTAATTATGATCCGCCTTAATGATAAACAAAAGCATTGAGGTCACTATGAAAAAGCAACCCGATATTGATGGATTTACAGTTCAACACCTACCCATCATCAGTGCCTATGCCAGACGGATTGGGGTTCTTGATATTATCAA
>JAHJLN010000292.1 GCA_018821715.1 Pseudomonadota bacterium
CTGCCTGAGAATGGGCTAATTGTTTTTATAAAAAAAGGTGGGTGATCAAAATGGGTGAAAACTCCAAAAGAAGCAAGGTAGAAAAAGTGACATCAACCAAAAAAAAATTTTTCAAAGGTGATCTGGCTGTTTATCCAGCGCACGGTGTCGGCTGCATCGAGTCGATTGAAAGCAAGGAGATAAATGGTGACACCATGAACTTTTACATGATGAAGATCGTGGAAAATGGTATGGTCATCATGATCCCGACTTCAAACGTGGAATCCGTCGGGTTAAGGGAAGTTATTCCTAGAACAGAGGTTCCTGAAGTCTACAAGGTTATGCAGGAAAAGGCACAAGGTGCTGATAATCAGACCTGGAATCGAAGATACCGAGAATATATGGATAAAATTAAAACCGGTTCCATATATGATGTTGCCGAGGTTTTCAGAGATCTGTTCCAGTTAAAACTTGAAAAAGATCTATCCTTTGGTGAGCGCAAACTTCTTGATACTGCTCAGAATTTACTGGTTCAAGAGCTGTCAACTGCCAAGGATATAGATGAAAAATCCATGATGCAGGAGATTGAGAATCTTTTCAACTAACACCCTTTAATATTAAGCAAATTTGAAAACCGGTGGGCAATAATCTGTTCGCCGGTTTTTTTTATCATGAAATTCACTATAGACATACACGATGATCTAAAAGATATCCGCCTGGATTCGGTCATTTCCAATTTTAGAAAAGATTGTTCCCGGAACAAAGCTGCTGCACTTGTTAATACCGGTGATATCCTTGTGAACAATAAGAGAAAGAAACCCGGGTACCGGGTAAGACCAGGTGACGTAATTTCAGGTATCATTCCTGATCTGTACGACGATATGACAATCCTGCCTGAAAAGATTCCTCTGGATATTGCATTTGAAGACGATCATATTCTGGTGATTAATAAAGAGCCGGGTATGGTTGTTCATCCTGCACCTGGTAATCTGTCAGGAACGCTTGTGAATGGGCTGCTGTTCCATGATCCAAAAATAGTCGGCGCTGGAGACGATCGTTTCAGATCCGGTATTGTTCACAGGCTGGATAAGGATACCAGCGGTCTTATGGTTGTTGCAAAAACAAAACAAGCCTTGGAATTTTTACAAAAAGAATTTAAACAGCGGCGGGTTCAAAAAAAGTATCTTGCCCTGGTTTCCGGGAATTTGCCGGATGACACGGGTGAAATTAATCTTCCCATTGGCCGGCATCCGGTGAAACGAAAAATTATGGCCATAAACCATGAAGAAGGAAAACCTGCCAGAACAATCTGGAAAGTTAAAAAATACTATAAGAACGCCTGCCTGGTAGAGGCCCTCCTGAAAACGGGAAGGACCCATCAGATCAGGGTTCATTTTTATGCCATTGATCACCCATTGATAGGTGATCTTGTCTATCAACCCAGACGATACCGTAAAATCAAAAAGAAAGCTGCTCCAAGGCAGATGCTTCATTCTTTCCAGCTTGCTTTCAGTCACCCTTATTCAGGTATAAAAATGTTTTTTAAAGCCGAACTGCCACAAGATTTTTTATTAACGCTATCTTTGCTTGAATCGTCGGGTCTGGTTTGCCGGGATAAAGATGTTAAGAATACTTCCATCACGAGTTAATTGTTTGATTTTAACGGTCATCAAGAGCGAACAATGGGTTTTACATCAGTGCCGACAAAATAGGACAAAAGGGTGGTAAGGAAAAGCATGTCAAAACAATATGACCCAAAGATGCATTCTGCAGAACATATCCTAAATCGTGCAATGGTAAGCACATTTGGTTGCGACAGATGTTTTAGTGCCCATATCAATAAAAATAAATCCAAATGTGACTATTATTTTGATCGCCCGTTGACTGAGGTTGAAATCAATGAATTGCAGGAAAATGTAAATCAAGAGATTGAAAAAGATCATCCCATTGTCATTGCGATGGTGTCCAAAGAGGATGCCCAGCAGCAGTTTAATCTTGCCAGGGTACCGGAAAACGACGAGATAAGTGAATTCAGAATTGTTCATATCGGTGAGTATGACGCCTGTCCGTGTATTGGCCCCCACGTAAGATCAACCAGGGAAATCGGGCAGTTTAAAATCACGACGTCAGGATTTGAAGACGGTGTGTTAAGGATCCGGTTTAAACTATTGTAAATTGCAGATCTATTTATCTTTCTTTCAGTTCTTCAACAAAATCATCCACCATATCTTCCGTGTTACATAAAAGCTGGTCAAGCTGCTGAATGTTTTTAGCAAGGGCCAATTTTTTTTTGACCTGCCGTAAGGCATATAAGGACTTATTGCGCAGGTCCTGATCAGGAGTGTAACTATCGAACAGGTCAACCAGGTTTTCAATCATTGAATCAATTTTTGATGCGGATGTCACACGATGCGCTTCAATTGATTTTTGGACAATGATATCATTGTGATGTTGAACTGTTTTTAATAAGTCGCTGGCTTCTGCTATAAAATGGTAAGGATCTTTTGATGAAATGATTTGAAGCAACCGGTTGAATTTGGAAAATGCTTCCGGGTTTTTCTTTAGTTGAGTCAAGTTAACACGAAAGTCTTCAATTGATTGAATCAAGATATCCCAGAAGGTGACATGGTTGTTATAAAAGCTGGAAATAATATTCACATCCTCTGCCATTTGTGAGATTTTTTCTTTATGATGATAACAGGCGTAAATCAGAGAATAAGTGTCTTGTTTGCGTAATATTTTTTTTAATGATTGCAGATGTTCTTCGATTTTTTGACCACCCGGATAAAATGGTTTTTGAGCGATGGGTTTGAACGAACCAAGACGGTCCTCCCAATTTTTTAAATCCGTCAGCAGGGAACAGGAAACAGCATACTGATCATCAAAATCAAGGTGTTTTTTACTATTTGATAAGTTTTGATAAAAAGATGCCACATCCTTGAAGATCGGTTCCTCTACATGTTTATTGGTCACCAGCGACATTGGTTCTTCCGGAGATTCAAGCAAAAGTTGTTTTGCTTGAAAAGGTGTAATATTTTTGCCGTCAACCCTGAAATGTATTTTTAATTCCTGGGCAGACCAGAAAATATATTGAAGCGTATCAGTTTCTGTCAGATCGTGCAGTTCATTTACATGGGGGATGATTTTATCTAATTCTACATGACCATGGGTTTCAAACTGATGGGTGATACAAGAAACGACCAGGTCCTGCTCCTGCTGGGGGTTTTTGTCAAATCCAAACGTCAGTTGCCTGGGGCCCAGCACAATTTGACTTATGTGTTGTATTTTTAACATCTGATACTGTTTTCATTATTGAGCCAAAAAAAATCACCCATAAATCATTTATGCAGAGAAAAACTTGAAAAGCCATTGATAGGAAAGATCTTGGTCTTTGTAAAGAAAAATGTCGAGTTTAATGGAGAAGGGGTCAACACCCTTCCCATTAAACTCGACAGTATGGCAGAGACTCAAGCTGTAACAGGTTCAATCTTTATGGCACAGACTTTAAACTCAGGTATCTTTGCTGTTGGGTCCAGCTTTGCGTTGGTCAGCTCATTGGCTGCCGCCTTGGCAAAATGGAATGGAATGAAAACAGTTCCATCCACAGCTTTTGAGGAGACTTTGAGTTTTGCACTGATTTTACCCCTGCGGGAAGACACATCCACCATGGCGCCTGTATCAAGTCCAAGTTTTTGCGCATCGCCTGAAGAGATTTCCACAAAACACTCGGGAGAGAGCATATTCAGGCCGTCTGTTTTCATGGTCATGGTTCCGGTGTGGTAGTGGTATAAGACCCTTCCGGTTGTGAGAATATAAGGGTATTGTTCATCCGGCACTTCTGCCGGAGGGGAATGTTCAATGGCATGGAAAAGCCCCCGGCCTCGGGTAAATTGAGTGGTATGCAAAATGGGGGTTCCTTCATGGCTCTGGGTAGGACAGGGCCAGTGGATACCGATTTTTTCGATTCTGTCCCAGGTAATTCCGGCATAAGAAGGCGTAACCGATGCAATTTCCTTGAAAATGTCATGACTGTTTTCATAGGACATTTTATATCCCATCCGTGTGGCAATTTCACAGATGATTTCCCAGTCCTGCCTGGCTTCTCCGGGAGGCTCAACTGCTTTTCTAACCCGCTGAACCCGTCGTTCCGTATTACTGAAGGTACCGTCCTTTTCAGCAAAACAGACGGCCGGCAGCACCACATCCGCCATTTGCGTGGTTTCAGTCTGGAAAATATCCTGAACAACAAAAAATTCCAGATTTGCAAGGGCTTTTCTAGCATGGTTGAGATCCGGGTCAGAGACCAGGGGATTCTCACCAATGATAAAAAGGGATTTTAGTGTTCCTTCATAGGCTTTTTGAATCATCTCTGTAACCGGTAATCCCGGGGTTGCCGACATGCCGGTGACCTTCCAGGCGGTCTCGAGTTTGGTTCTGGCATCGTCATTGGTGACCGGTTGATATGCGGTAAACACATTGGGCAATCCACCCATATCGCAGGCACCCTGAACGTTGTTCTGGCCCCGCAGCGGGTTCACACCACCCCCGGGTTTTCCCAGGTGACCGCAGAGCAGGGAAAGATTTGCCAGGGATTTTACATTATTCGTACCACAGGTATGCTGGGTAATTCCCATGCAGTATAAAATAGTTGCCACCGGTGCTTTGGCAAACTGTCTGGCTACTTCAATCAGATCATCGGCCTTGATGCCTGTAATACTTTCTACATATTCGGGCGTATATTTTTCTACAGTATTTTTAAGGGCTTCAAAATTTTCTGTTCTGTTTTCAATAAAGGTTTTGTCATGCAGATCTTCTTTGATGATCACATGCATCATGCCGTTGATCCAGGCAATGTCGGTACCAGGAGACGGCCGAAGCCATTTGTCGGCATAGTCTGCAAGTTTAACCCTTCGAGGATCAACGAGATAAAGCTTTTTACCTTTTAAGGCAGCCCGTTTAACAAAACTTGAAAGAACCGGATGATTTTCCGTTGTATTGGAACCTGTCACCAGGATCATGTCAGATGTTTCAATGTCTGCAATGGTATTGGTCATTGCACCGCTTCCAAATGCTGCAGCCAGACCGGCTACGGTGGAGCTGTGTCAGAGTCGGGCACAATGGTCTATATTGTTGGTTTTCAGCACCGCACGGGTAAATTTATGGGCAATATAGTTGTCTTCATTGGTGACCCTGGCAGAGGTTAAGACCCCTAAGCTGTCCGAACCGAATTCTTCTTTAGTGGCGGCAAATTTTGTCGCCACAAGATCCAGCGCCTCGTCCCAGGATGCCTCCACCTGTTTCCCGTCTTTTTTAATCAACGGCAGGGTCAGGCGTTCTTTTGACGCAACAAAGTCAAAGCCGAACCTGCCTTTGACACAAAGGCTGGCATTGTTGGGCGGAAGATCAACATCCGCTCCGTCAACCTTGATGATTTTATTGTCCTGGACAAACAGATCCATCTGGCATCCCACACCGCAGAAGGAACAGGTGGTTCTTACTTTTTTGGTATCTTTAAACCGGTCGTCCCTGAACGCCTTGTCCGGTACCAATGCACCAACAGGGCAGACCTGGAGACATTCACCGCAAAAGACACAATCAGAATCTTTTAAAATCGCATCATTTTTTGCTATGACTTTAAGATCTTTGCCTTTATAGCCAAACTCTATGGCATTGTTTACCTGGATTTCACGGCATGCTTTTACACATCTACCGCATAAAATACATCGTGAAAAATCTCTTATAATAAATGGATTGGCACGTTCAGTTTCATATTTACACCCGTTTAACGGCAGGCCAAGGGTTTTGACCTGATACCGGTAGGCAAGGTTCTGGAGTTCACAGTCGCCCCAAACCGGGCAAAGGTCTTCTTTGCCGTCACTTTTAAGGACGGAAAGTTGAAAAGACGTCCAGTCTTCCGTATCAAATTCTCTTATGGCACAATTATGATTGCCTGAAGCCAGAAGGTTGCTGATATTTTTTTGACGTGCCTCAATAACCTTTGAAGATTCGGTAAAAACGACCATGTCTTGTCTGGCTTTTGTTGCACAGGATTCGATCAGTTCGGATTCACCTTTTATTTCCACAAGGCAGATTCTGCACGTTGTGGTTGGAAGTGTGTTTTTTAAATGACACAGGGTGGGAATATCAATTTTATTGCGTTGCGCAACTTCAAGAATTGTTTCACCAGATTCAAAGGTCAGCTCATTTTCGTTGATTGTTATAACATTACTTTCCATGGCTATCTTCCCGGATATGGTTTTATAACTATTTCACTAATTTGCCCTGACAACGAATATTTAAGTACACTGTCGATCAATTATTGTCAATGTGACAAATAAAATAAATTTGTTGATATTATTGACTTTTTATTTTTCAGATGGTTATACAGTAGGGGATTATTTAAAAATTAATAAATAAAAATGTAAACCGTAAGGATATATTCATGTTTCAATCAATTTTGATGATGGGCGGGCTTGGTATTGCTATTGGTACTGTTTTAGTGATTGCTTCAAAAGCGTTTTATGTATATGAGGATCCAAAGGTTGTTGCCATCAATGACGAGCTGCCCGGGGCAAATTGCGGCGGGTGTGGGTTCCCGGGATGCAATGCAAATGCAGAAGCCGTTGTAAAGGGCCTTTCCGGTGTGAATTCCTGTGTGGCAGCGGGCGATGATGTTGCTTTAGCCATTGCCCGGATCATGGGTGTGTCTGTTTCCGACAAAGAACCTGAGTTTGCAGGACCGGGATGCTACTATAGCAAGGATGCTGCAGACATGGAATATCAATACATGGGCGTAACCGATTGCAGGGCCGCAGCCATGTTGTTCGGCGGAATGAAGGTCTGCAGGATCGGTTGCCTGGGGCTTGGGACCTGTGCAAAAGCCTGTATGTTTGGCGCCCTGTCCATCGGCAGTGACGGGTTGCCAAAGGTTGACCAGAAAAAATGTACCGGGTGCGGCGCCTGTGAAAGGGTCTGCCCGAAAACTATAATCCGGCTCACTTCAGTGACCCGGAGGATTATAAGAGAATATACAAAGGAAGAGTGCATTACGCCTTGTCAGAGGGCCTGCCCCACCGGCATAGATATTAAAGAATACGTTCGCCTGATCAAAGAAGGGGATTATGAAGGATCACTCCAGGTAATAAAAGAAAGAAACCCTTTCCCAACAGTTATTTCAAGGATTTGTCCGGCACCATGTGAATCTAAATGCCGAAGGCTTTTACAGGATGAAGCGGTTTCCATCAACGGTTTAAAGCGATTTGTCTGTGATTATGAAATGAGCCTGAACAAGCACGTAACGCCGTATAAGGCACCGGAAACACAAAAAAAGGTTGCCATTATCGGCGGTGGTGTTGAAGGGCTTTCCGCTGCATTCTTCAGTGCAAGGCTTGGTCACGACCCCACGGTGTTTGAAGCAACCGATTTTTTGGGGGGTATTCTTCGAAAAGCCATTACCAGGGAAAGATTGTCCATGGATGTACTGGACTGGGATATTGAGGGTGTAAGGCAGATGGGGGTGAATATTCAGACCAATGCCAAGGCAGGTGAGGATATCAGTATTGACGGGCTTTTAAAACAGGGATTTCATGCTGTTTTTACGGCAACCGGCGGCTGGGATTCCAGGCTGGCAAGGGGAGATATTGATCAGGCGGCAATGGTTTTCCCAGGCGCATATCTTTTAATTGATGTTTTAAGAAGCAAATCAGATAAGAATATCCATATATCATCAGGAAAAAATATCGTGATTGCAGGCGGAAGCATAGGTGTGCTAAGGGATGCGGTGAATCTTTTAAAAGAAAACAAAGCAGATAATACGATAACCGTGATGTTAAGAAAACACCCGGATGATAGTGCTTTTGATCCTTCAGCAATGGAGGCATTATCCAAGGCCGGTGTGACAATTATCTATAATACCGGGGTCACGAAAGTTATGGGTGAAGAGAATCATTTAACAGCAATTGAATATGTATCTCTTGACACAGGCGTAAAAAATGTTATGAATACAGATAAATTGATCATCGGTTCGGGAGATTTCCTGAACTTGTGTTCA
>JAHJLN010000293.1 GCA_018821715.1 Pseudomonadota bacterium
AAAAATAATTTCGTTTCTTGATACAGATCAAGTCATCCGGGCGGTTTTTTGTGTTAATTTGAATTAAACAATCATATTAACAGGAGGAATAAAAATGCACGATGGATGTTCAGGCGCTTTTGAGTCAGGAAAACAAATTGTAGACAAAATCAGGATGATGGGGTTTAATAAAAGTCTGATAGGGGCCCCCCTTGAAATACTTTGCTCTAAATGTGATGCCATGTTTCAGATGGAATATATGGAGTCTCAATGCCCTGTCTGCGGCATGGTATACGGGGTCACTCCCTGCCATTCTTACAGTGCTGAATTTGTCAAACCAGCAGGAGTAAACTACTGATATGCCGGATGAAATGGATGCCATAAAAAAAAGAATGGATGACCTTGAAATCCTGATCAGGGAAACAAAAGCGCGTCTTCCTGCTCACTCCACCAAACCCCCGGTCATGATGGATCTTCTGGCGTATGAAGATGAATACGAGGCATTGATAGAAAAGCTCAATACATTAAAAGGCAGGTGATTTGATATGGATGATTCAAAAATATTTGATCAAAAATACACTGAGTATCTCTCCCAAATAAAGGACTTTGATTTTTCTAAAAAAGCTGAGGTTCTGGGTATTCAAAAACGGAATCAATCCTATATTTTTGAATTTTTCAACCGGCAGATCGCATTTGACGGGAACGATTTTACAGATATTGAAGGGCGAGAAGTTACCATTGCCGTTAAAATGGTTCTTTGCAGATATGTATTAATGTGTCCCCAAAAAATATCCAAAAGCTCTAACAAGCTGGTGACCTTCAGGGAGTTTTCAAATGCAGGGCCGCTATATTCAAGTTTTAGTGCCAATACCGGCAAAATTATTGAAACCATGTTTTCAGGACGTCTTGAAGCATTAACCTCTCGATGCGCAAAATTGGGCGGAACCATAATGGAAACCAATTCCTATGATCTTTGTGTTCGGTTCCGGGCGCTTCACAGGATTCCGATAATTTTAAATTTTAATGACACAGATGAACGAATGCCTGCAAAAACGGTTTTTCTTTACCATGACAATGCAGAGACATTCCTTGACCTAGAGTGTTTGACCCTTACCTGCACCTATCTTACCGGCATGCTTCTCCAGAACAAATAACAGGTAAAAAAAATTGCTATGGACTTAATTGTTTTTTGGTTTTAATATAATTTAAGGTTACACACGGCAGGTTTTCCAATGACAGGCGCGTCAACATCGAGATACGAAAAATGATATCGGTAAAGGTTGTCATTCAAATTTTTTTCGCAATATCAGTGGTGTGGTTTCTGCCCGCTACCCTTGCAAATGCTGAAACGGCTGGGGCTCCCAATTTTTCCTGGACACAGATGTTTATCGGTATCGCCGGTGGCCTGGCCTTTTTCCTGTACGGCATGGAAAAGATGAGCAATGGCATGAAAAGTACTGCCGGCAATAAAATGCGGTCCATCCTTGCCTCTTTGACCAAAAACCGGGTGATTGCATTAATTGTTGGTGCGTTTGTCACCATGGTGATTCAATCCAGCAGTGCCACAACCGTCATGCTGGTCAGCTTTGTCCAGGCAGGTCTTCTGACCTTTGCCCAGTCCATGGGGGTAATCCTTGGTGCAGACATCGGCACCACCATCACAGCCCAGATGATTGCATTCAAACTCACGGACTATGCGCTGCTCATGGTGGCTATTGGCTTTCTGTTAAAACTGCTGGGTAAAACGGAAAAGGTAAAAGCCATCGGAGATATTATTCTGGGATTCGGGATTCTTTTTTTTGGCATGAAACTGATGAGCGATGTCATGAAGCCTCTGAGAACCTATCCTGTTTTTATCAGCCTGATGAGGGATCTGGAAAATCCGTTTATGGGTATTCTTATCGGTGCCGCCTTTACCGCCATTGTTCAGAGCAGCAGTGCCACAACCGGTGTGCTCATTGTTCTGGCCCAGCAGGGGCTTATCACCCTGGAAGCCGGTATTCCGGTGATTTTCGGTGCCAATATCGGTACCTGCGTTACAGCAGCCCTTGCAGGAATCGGCGCTTCAAGAGAAGCAAAACGCGTTGCCATCGCCCATGTGATGTTCAAGGTTGTGGGCGTGTTTCTGTTTGTTTTCTGGATTCCGCAATTTGCTGAGATCATCAGGGCTCTGGCTGTAAAATTCGACTCAGGAACCGCACGGCAGCTGGCAAATGCCCATACCATATTCAATGTAAGCCTGGGGTTGTTTTTTCTTCCATTTATCAACATTTTTTCAAAAATTATCTATCGTATATTTCCTGAAAAAGAAAAATCCAAAAGCCATGAAATCGTCACACACTATATCGAAGCGTCCATGCTGAGCACGCCGTCACTGGCAATTGATCTTGCCCGGGCGGAAATGTCCCGCATGGCAAAGCTCTTAGGCAGAATGCTCAATGCCATCATTATTCCCTTTATGTCTGATGAGGAACATTTGTATAAACAGGTGGGAAAAGATGAGGATGCCCGGTACCTGATCCGGGAAATTCCCAAACAGGATGAAATATTTCCAGACCTGACCCTTTTTGAAGGCCTTAATCTGCGCGAGGAGAAAATCGATTTTCTGGAAGAAAAAATAATTGCCTATCTGACCAGTATTGCCCAGGGTAATATTTCCGAAGAAGAAGCAGCAGAGGTTTTTGGAATGGTTTCCATAGTAAAAGATATGGAAAGCATGGGGGATATTATTCACAGAAATATGATTCCCTTGATTGCCAAGAAAAAAAGACTTCAATATGATTTTTCTTCTGAAGGCAAAGAAGAACTGCTCATTTATCACAGCAAAGTCTCAAAACAGATAAAGCTTTTAAAACAAGCGTTTCAGGAACCGAATCCTGAAATCGCCAATCGAATCATGCAAAAAGAAAGAAAGTATCTTGATCTGGAATCAAAGTACCGGGCACGTCACCTCAAACGGATTGTTTTGAAAAATGAAGATTCTGTTGAAACCACGGAGATCCATCTGGAGTTAATGGATCTGATGAAACAGATTGTCTTATATTCCGCCAATATTGCCCAGACCTATATCAGCACCATGACCAAAACAGGGGATGAGCATGTGCAGGTCGATGAGGTTGAAGAAGTAAGTTCAAAACAGATCTTAAAAAAGCATTAATATTGTCAACAATAAGGATTTTGATGTCATATGTTCAAAAGCAAATCAAGTATTCAAGCTAAATTCCTCAATAAAATGCTGATTATCGTTTTTGTTTCCATCGGGTTATGGTGCTTGATTTGGATCCATGATGAATATGATAGCTTTAAGGATGAATCAGAATCTTTGAGAGCAGAGTATACCCAGTCACAAAAATTGATATTAAAAAAAGAAGTGGCTCAAGTTGTAGCGTATATCAACGATATGCGGAAACAATCCGAACAAAAACTTGAGATGGCACTTAAAGAACGCGTTTATGAAGCCCACGATACAGCAATGAATATATATCGGCAAAACGCTGATTCAAAAAATCTTCCTGAGATTGTAAAGATGATCAAGGACGCGTTAAGACCCATTCGATTTAACGGCGGACGCGGATATTATTTTGCCAGTTCAATGGATGGGATTGACCAATTGTATCCTGTCAGCCCTGAGTTTGAAGGAAAAAACCTGATCGATCTGCAAGATTCAAAAGGGAATTTTGTTATTCAGGATGAAATAGACATCGTCAAAACAAAGAATGAGGGATTTGTTACGCATTTCTGGCCAATGCCCGGAGAAAATCCATCTGTATTGTATCCTAAAATATCTTTTGTAAAATATTTTAAACCATTGAACTGGTATTTTGGTACAGGCGAATATCTTGAGAAAGCAAAAGAACAAATTCAAAAGGAAGCTCTGAATCGCATTGTGAATTTACGATTTGGTACAGAAGGGTATTTTTTTGGAAGTACCTATAAAGGGGGGGCTCTTTTTTCCAATGGTAAAATTACCATTGGGTCTGGCAGTGTTTGGAATCTTACTGATCCTGATGGGGTAAAAATTATCCAGGAACAAAGAAAAACGGCTGAGAATCCTGAAGGCGGTTTTGTCTATTATTCCTGGAACAAGTTGAAGTCAGAAGCCCCCTCTCCAAAAATTTCATTTGTTCAAGGGATTCCTGAATGGGAATGGACGATTGGAGCCGGCGTCTATCTTGATACGATTGAAAAAACTATTTCAGGAAACAAGACAGTATTAATTGTCGGACTAAAAAAAAGAATTGCCAGAAGTGTATTGATCCTGGCAGTATTATTGTGTTTGATCTATTTCTGGTTCAGGCGAATATCAAGTCAGATTCAAAAATCAGTTGATACATTTTCATCTTTTTTAGACAAATCCAGTATTGAGTCGACCACGATTGATCCCGATGACATTCAATTAGGGGAATTCAGAGAGATAGCAATATCTACAAACAAAATGCTGGCAGATAGACGAAAGGCCGAAGAGGCGTTAAGAGAGAGCGAAGAACTGTTTTCTTTATTTATGGATTTTCTTCCTGCGCACGTGTTCATAAAAGACGAGACAAGTAAGACATTGTTTGTAAATAAGCATATGAATGATGTCCTGGGGGCAAAAGACTGGATGGGAAAAACGCCCTTGGAGCTGTTTCCAAAAGATCTTGCCAGGGCAATGATTGCAGACGATAAAAAAACGATGAACGAAGGGTTTCAGGGGATTGTCGAAACCGTACCTGATAAGCATGGGATAAACCATATCTACCGCACTTACAAATTCAGAATTAATCGTTTAGACAACCCTCCTTTACTGGGAGG
>JAHJLN010000294.1 GCA_018821715.1 Pseudomonadota bacterium
CAGGTTATTTTTTCCATTTACCCATGGGGTTGCACATTATTGTCTGTATCCTTCTGGCAGCCTTTGCAGCAGCTCTTTGGGGAGGAATTGCAGGGCTTATCAAAGCAAAATTCGGCGTTCATGAAGTCATATCAACCATCATGCTCAACTGGATTGCTTTTTACCTGTCCAATTGGACGATAACCCTGAAAGCCTTTGGTAAACAGGGAACCGGTAAATCGTTTATCATTCAGGAAACCGCCAGGATTGATCTTTTCGGTCAATGGAAAATCACGGAACCCGGTCTTGAATTTATCCGTTCCCATCCGTTTTTAGGTGATATTTTAAAAACACCGGTCAATATTGGAATTATTATTGCCATCCTCTTAGCAATTCTCATGTGGTACACATTGAATAAAACAACACTGGGGTATGAACTTCGGGCCGTAGGTTACAATCCCCATGCTGCCGAATACGGCGGTATCAATGTAAAAAAAAGCATTATAACCTCCATGTTCATTTCAGGCGGTCTTGCCGGCACGGCCGGTGCGTTGCAGGTGATGGGGGTCAGCCACCGTATTGCAAAACTGGCAGTGATGGAAGGATATGGATTTGACGGAATAGCCGTCTCCCTGATCGGTAATAATACAGGGGCAGGCTCAGTATTGGGCGGGATGTTATTCGGTGCTTTAAAATATGGGGGATCAAAAATACAAGATGCTATCAATGCCCCAACCGAAGTCATCAATATCATGGTGGGTACGATTATTCTGTTTATTGCCATGCCCAGCTTAATCCGATTACTCCTTGAGTTTAAAAAGGATAAATAATGGAAACACTTCTCGGGGATTTAGGGTTTATTATCGGAACCACATTGATGTATTCCACCCCCTTAATTTTTACCGCCCTGGGCGGAGTTATTACGGAGCGGTCCGGTGTGGTGAACATCGGCCTTGAGGGCATGATGTATTTTGGTGCCTTTGTGGGTGCAGCAGCAGCCTATTTTTTCCAGGACCCATGGGTGGGATTCATCTGTGCCGGATTGGGTGGTGGACTTCTTGGGCTTATCCATGCCATTGCCTGTGTCTCTTTTTCGGCCGAACAGATTGTGTCCGGTATTGCCATCAATTTTTTAGGACCCGGGGCTGCGCTGTTTATCAGCCGTATGCTGTTTGACGGTGCCACCCAGACCCTTTCCATACCTAATAAAATTCCATTGCCATTGAATTTTTTGTTTGGCGAGGGAAAAATGTTTGCTTCTTCAGGGTTCATGGACCTTGTGTTTAATCGTTTTGCCACGGTTTATATTGCCTTTTTTATGGTATTTTTGGTATGGTTTGTCCTGTATAAAACCAAAATCGGTATGCGGGTCCAAGCCGTGGGTGAAAATCCGGAAGCTGCCAATACGCTTGGCATAAATGTTACAAAAATCAGGTACGGTGCTGTGATTCTGTCCGGTTTTTTTGCAGGACTTGGCGGCGCAGCCCTGAGCATCGCTGTTGTTTCCAGATTCTCCAATACCTTAATTTCAGGTCATGGTTTCATTGCCCTTGCCGCCATGATTTTTGGAAAATGGAAACCCCAGGGCGCCCTTTTGGCATGTCTTTTGTTTGGCGCGGCAAAGGGTCTGGAGATCTTTTTAGGTGCCAAAGGTGTCCCGGTGCCGGGAGATATCCTTGCCATGTTGCCCTACATCCTTACCATTGTTATTCTTGTGGGAGTGGTTGGAAAAACAACTCCTCCGGCAGCCATTGGAAAAATTTTTAATAAAGGTGATCATTGATAATGTTAGATCAAATTCAACAGGCGGCAGATTTTATTTCATCACGGATTTTAGAACCACCACAGTTTGGAATTATTCTTGGATCAGGTCTTGGTTCTTTTGCTGACCAACTGGAGTCGAAAGTTACTATCGCCTTTGAAGATATTCCCCACTTTCCGGTTTCAACGGTTGAGGGCCATGAAGGAAAAATGGTAATAGGAAAACTTGAAAACACAGTGGTTTTAGTGCTCCAGGGTCGGTTTCACTATTATGAAGGATATTCCATGGACCAGGTGGTTTTTCCGGTCCGTTGCATGCTGTATTTAAATATACCCAACCTGATCGTAACAAATGCCGCCGGCAGTGTGGACATGAATTATAAACCCGGTGACCTGATGCTGATCAAGGATCATATCAAATTTCATGCAGACAGCCCTTTAAGAGGACCCAATATTAGCGCTTTTGGCCCCCGTTTCAATGATATGTCTGATCCGTATACCCACAGGATCAGAACGCTTGCAAAAGCGGCTGCCAAAAGGCTTGACATCCCGATAAAAGAAGGTGTTTATTACTATATGGGAGGGCCAAGCTATGAAACAGCCAGTGAAATAAAAGCAATCCGTATCCTTGGTGCCAACGCCGTCGGCATGTCCACAGTACCGGAAGTTATTGTTGCCTCCCATGGCGGAATGAACGTTTTGGGCCTTTCCTGTATTACCAACATGGCCACAGGAATCCTTGATCATCCCATCGGTCATGAAGACGTCATAAAAACAAGTGCAACAGTCAAAGAAAAGTTCATCACCTTGTTGAAGTCAATTATCAGCCAATGGGCCAATCTATAGCTTCAGGCTGATCCAGCAGCTCTTCAAGCTTGTTAAAAAAGAGGCCTGCATGGTATCCATCAGCCAGGCCATGATGGAGTTGCAAAGAAACCGGCATAAAAACCATTTCTTTGTTCTGTATAAATTTACCCCATGAAATTCTGGGGATACAGTCTGTCGGCCCCTTTTTTACCGGATGGGAGATGGCAGTGAAGCTGATCCATGGAATACAGGAAATATAGAGCAGATTATCCACGCCCGGTTTGTCATGCAGTTTCGGATTGGCTTTTATAGTTGCAATGCCCTGATCAACCCTGGTAAAAAAGACCGGAACATCCTCAGAATATTCTACCGCGCAAAACGCCAGGGAATGATCCTTCACTAATACGGCAAATGATGGGTCAACCCGATCATGTTCCACAACAATTTTCTTTCTGATACGGTATCGAATTTCCGTGACAGAATTGGCAGCACAGCTGATCATCCAGAGGATGGCATTATGTTTTGAGATGCCATGATTTTCCAGGTATTGAACTGTTTTTGTAATTTGTATTTGTGCACAGACATTGAACAGCGGATATTCATAATCATTAAAATAATTGAAGGATTCCGCTCTTGGCCAGATTTTCATATCAAGTGTTTTCATGTCTTTTTCCTTACAGAATATTTTGCTGCTATTTCATCAGATATTTTTCAATTAAAGGGAACAATCTTTGACGGGTATCCTGGTTTATACAGTCCATCCGGGTCATAATGGATCCGTTGAGACTGTCGGCACAAAGGCAGTGTCTGTCCCCGGCAATTTCAGGAACCAGACGAAGGATAATCTTTTTTGCGCAGGCTGCATTTTTTTTTTGGTTAAAAACAACGGTTTTAACGGATACAGCCTCAGATTCTTGTTTCCAGCCATCATAATCCGTTACCATAGCCATTGCAGCATAGCAGATCTCGGCTTCTCGAGCCAGCTTGGCTTCCTGAAGCGTTGTCATGCCGATAATATCCATGCCCCATTTTTGGTAAAGTTTTGATTCTGCCTGTGTTGAAAATGCAGGTCCTTCGATACTCACCAGTGTTCCGCCGTTATGAACCTTGATTGCACTGGATGAGGCTGATGTGAAAAGCCTCGCCGATAAAACAGGACAGAAGGGTTGGGCAAAGGGAACATGGGCGGCAATCCCATTTCCAAAAAAGGTGCTTTCCCGCTGATAGGTACGATCCACAAGTTGATCGGGAATAACGATGTCTAACGGTCGAATCTGCTCTTGAAGGCTTCCAACCGCCGTGATGGCGATAAGATGGGTCACCCCCAGTGTTTTAAATCCAAAAATATTGGCCCTGTAATTGACTTCTGACGGCAGCAGGTGATGCCCGCAACCATGCCGGGGAAGAAACGCCACTTTAATGCCCTTCAAAGATCCGACCATAAAGGCATCAGAAGGATTTCCAAAAGGAGTTGAAATACTGAGCGCTTTAATTCTGGATACGCCCTCCATTTCATAGATACCACTGCCGCCAATCACACCGATCCTGATATCTGATGGTAGTTTCAAATTTACATCCTCCGGTTATTTAAGGTGAGGCCCCTGTTGTAACTGTTCCAAGATAGCCTGCCCGATGAGGTTTAATGGGCTAAATCAAATGGTGTCGGAAGAAGGTCTGCAAGTGTATAGACCCGATGGGCTGCATTTGTTACCAGCCAGGCATCAGGGGCAAGCTCTGCCATCCATTGGCGGCAGCCGCCACAGGGCATGGTAAAGTTTTCTTTTATCATCCCCTTCACATCTTTTGGGGCATCTGTGCAGTTGACGGCAATGCCGATAATTTTTTTGCACCCATCCATCCTGGCATTGGCAATGGCAACGCGTTCAGCACAAATACCAAGATTGGTGCATGCGTTTTCTATATTGGCACCCATAAAAATGCCCCCTTCTGTGAGTACGGCAGCGCCGACATGAAACTTTGAATAAGGGGCATAGGCATTTTTTGCAGCTTTTCCTGCGAATTTCAATAATTCAACCTGTTCTGGGGTCATGGTCAATTTCTCCTTATTTTTCGGGTTCATCTACAAACAAAGAAGCTACTTCAAATTTTTCAACATCTATAAGCCCGAGATCTGTCACCTTTAGTTTGGGGATAGGGGATAAGCATAAAAATGATAAAATCATAAAAGGGGACGGGTGTGTCCCGCCCAATGTTTTTACTTTGAGTTTTAGTTCTTTTAAATCTGCGGCTGTTTTTTCAAACCGGTTTGTCGACAAAAGGCCGCCGATTGGAAGGGGCAATTGTGCTATCACTTTCTGATCCTCTATAACAACAAGTCCTCCCTGCAATTTCCGGATGTGTTGAAACGCTGCAAACATGTCTGCATCATTGGTTCCCACGATGACAATATTATGGGCATCATGGGCAACGGTTGATCCGATTGCCCCTTGTTTGAGTCCAAATCCTCTTACAAATGCTTTTCCCATTCTGCCGGTGGCCTTGTGCCGTTCTATGACCACTATTTTCAGGATATCTCTAGTCGTATCAGATTCAGCAACCGAATGATTAATTTTAGCGTTGGTGATAAACTCCTTAGTCACAATCTGGTTTGGTAAAATATCAATGACACGGATCTTTTCTCCTGTTGCCGGTATTTTAAAGTCTTCCAGGGTCACATCACCGGGGTTCATGGCCCCCCTGACCGTTGGGGCCGGATATGTACTGGGAGGAAAATCAATGAGCCGGCTGTTCTTAAAAATAGGGACTCCCCTTTTATAAACCGCTTCTATTTTTACCTTTTGATAATCGGAAAGCAGGACAAAATCTGCCCAGAATCTGGGTTTTATGGCGCCGACATTCTTCAACCGGTAGTGGTTTGAAGTGTTTATGGTAGCAATCTGGTATGCGGTTACAGGATCCATGCCCAGTGAAATTGCTTTTCTCAATGAATGATCAATATGCCCTTCTTCCATCAGATCATCAGGATGCTTATCATCCGTGGCAAAGGAAAAATGCCCTGCATTTTCTTTGGTTACAATACGGATCAGTTCTTCCAGGTTTCTTTCTGACGTTCCTTCCCGAATTAAAATATGCATCCCTTTTCTAAGTTTTTCCAGGGCTTCTTTTGCAGTTGTAGATTCATGATCGCTGTCAATATTGGAAAAAATATAAGCGTTCAGCGCTTTTCCGGTAATCCCCGGCGCATGTCCGTCTACTTTTTTCCATAAGGCTGCAGCAATGCGTTTGTGGACTTCTTCATCCCCGTTAATCACCGCAGGAAAATTCATCATCTCACCGATTCCTGCAACCCGTTCCTCCTGTATCATATAGGCCAGTTCATTGTGGGAAATAGAAGAGCCCGAGGTTTCAAGGGGTGTGGCCGGTACGCAGGACGGCAGCATGACAAAAACGTCCAATGGTATCTGATCGATACTGTGCATAACATACCGGATACCATCCAATCCTAGAACATTGGCAATTTCATGGGGGTCTATGACAACGGCAGTCGTTCCTCTCTGCAGGACAGCCCGTGAAAATTCAGGCAACGTCAGCATGGTGCTTTCAAAATGAATATGGCCGTCAATAAACCCTGGTGACATATAAAGGCCGTCCGCATCAATGATCTGTTTTGCGTCATAATCACCGAATCCTAGAAACCGGCCATCATAGATGCCAATGCTTTCAGTATGAATTTCACCTGACAGGACATTGATTACCTGGGCATTCTTTATCAATACATCCGCTTGGATCTCACCTTTTGCAGCAGCTAATTTGAGTAGAAATTCTCTCATGTCTTAAACTTCCTTTTTCTGTCTTGCATTTTATTCATGGCCGTTACTATCAGACATTTATGCTCAAGAGTTGATCCTTTCTCTTGCCAATGGATTTTATTTTGAAAAATTAAACTTTCTTAATGTATTCATCCTGATATCTGATTTTTCTTTAGCTGTTTTTTTATACCAGTCGCCGCCGCCATATACAGCTGTCTCCCAGTCACCGTAAATCGGATTGGGAAGGACGATGAACCTGTCTCCAAATTCAGCCTTATTCATTTCCACGGCCTTATCTCTTTCTTCCATGGTCTGCCCGTCAAACACATCGGCAAAATCCGCAAGGGTGTCACCAATCAAAAGAACAGTCCTGAACCCCATCCGGGCTATGGCATCTCGCCTGGGCTGCTTATTTGAAAAGCCGGTTCGAAGAAGAACGTGTTCTTTGTCTATCTGGGGAAAGCCTAATGCTCTTAAGTTATTCAGGGTAACCTGGGTCAAATCCATATTTTTTTCAGGTTCTGCCTTCCGGTTTGTGATATAAAAAACAGCTCCCCCTGTACTGACAACATGGTTTAAAAAATCTACTGCTCCGGGAATTGCAGTTGCAATTGCCGCATCGCACCACTCTTTCCAGGAGCTGTTGTTATATCCGTAGTCCCTGCCGATCAGCCCTGCATTAAATGGGCTGTTGTCTAAAATAGTCTCGTCAACATCAACCACAACACACTTTTTTCCTTGCTGCTGATCCATATCCCACCTGAGTTTGGCCAGATTAAATGCCTGAAAGGCCAATGCCTTAAATTCAGCGGAATTCTGAACCCATGACAGCGCCAGGATGGATTGCTGATTTAACTCTCTGGTCGTGAATTCAGCGTTGGCACTTGCTCCAATAGAAACGAAGATTAAAACAGTTAACCATCCGATGAATTGTTTTGTCAATTTTTTCATTTGGATTTCCTTGTGGCTTTTAATTGATTTTTCTTTAAGCAATCTCAAAAAATCATTTGTTTTCATGCCCTTCCGTCTCTTGCAGATGCTGATAATAGCATTGGGCACACAAAGATTCATACGTGACATTCTCTTTACCTTCAATTGCCACCTGATGGCCTTTAAAAACAAACTCACCATTTATTTTTCTGCCATTGGCAACCGCCTTGCGGCCACATTTGCAAATGGTTTTCAACTCTTCTATGCTGTGGGCCAAGAGCAATAACTCACAGCTTCCTTCAAACCCTTTTAATAAAAAATCGGTTCTGAGTCCATAACAGATCACAGGGATATCCAGCAGTACTGCCGTGCGAAATAATTGGATAGCCTGTTCTTTTGTTAAAAACTGTGCCTCATCTACTAGAATACAATGAATATTCTTTTTTTCTTTTTGAAGACGCTCTATGATGTTAAACAGATTGTCTTTTTTCTTGGCGATAATATCCACATCCCGTTCAATATCCAGCCGGGAAATGATTTTATTATCCCCTTTTGAATCCATGGCCGGTTTTATAATTAAAGTTTGCATTCCCCTTTCATGATAATTATGGGCGACCTGGATCAAGGCGGTTGTCTTGCCGGAATTCATTGCCCCATAGCGAAAATTTAATTTTGCCATTATTGCTTACAGCCTTTCAACTTAATTTTTATTTCTGACAGGATAACACATCCTCTTTGCCTATAAAAATTGAAATTTTTCTTCCCCTTCAGTCTTTGGAAATAAAAATATCCTGATTTAACACATCCATGTCATTGAATCCAACCTTTAAAGAAAACAAGACAGATAATATCGTGCTGAAGTATTCTGTATAAAAAATGGAGAGCATAATGGCAATCTGGTATTTAATGGCCACAATGGGAATGGAACCGCCAAGAATCTGACCGGTCATCATGCCTGGAAGAGAAACAAGGCCAATGGTAGCCATAGAAGCAATGGTCGGTGTTATGGCGCCTAAAAAACTCTCCTTGAAATACGGTTTCAATGCCGCAATACGGCTGCCAAGCAAAGAAATGGAGTAAAGATACACCTTTTCATCTTTTCTGATTCCAGAGTAAAATGTATTCAATCCGATAATAATACTCCTCAGGCAGTTGCCCAGCAGCATGCCGCCAATGGGAATCAAATATTTGGCTTCAAAAAGATTGTCGATTCTGACCACCATGGCATTAAAGAAAAGCAGAATAATGGCAGCCGGGATCAAAAGAGAAAAAAACACGGGAATAAAAAGCGTTCTGACTTTAAGATTGCTGGATCTTAAAATGGACTGGCAGGCAATGGATATCATGATTAAAAGGTACCCTGTATTTAAAACCGGAGAATTAAACTTGAATAAAAATTCAAGATAAACACCCACAAAACTCAATTGAACACACATTCTGACAATAGAGGTAATCATGGTTTTATTAATGGAAAGTTTCAATCGCCTGTTGATATAAAAAACAGGGATAAGAAAGAGGAGCAATGACACCAGTGATAAAACACCAAGATCCCGGGCTCCCAATTTATAACCACCTTTCTATTTTAATCGGTCCATTTTTTTTCCAGACATCATCATGGGAGATAATAATAATGGTTTTATCCTGATCAAGGACATAGGCAGCTATCTTTTTTTTCATTGCATCATCAAGCGCTGATGTGGGTTCATCCAAAAGCCAGACCGGCCGGTCAAGCAGGAAACAGATCAACAGCCCAACCCTTTGTCGTTCACCCCCGGATAGCGCCTTGACATTCTGCTCCAAAATCTCTGGATTCAAGTCCAGAAATGACATCAGGTTTGTTAAGGAGCTGTCTTTTATTGTTCTTTTGGGATTGCAGGTTAGAATTTCATCCAGCAGAAGACCGACCTTATCTTTTTTCAGATCAATATCCTGGCTTAGATAAAAAACTTGCTCTCTTATCTCTTTGATATGGACTTTATCAATAGGATATCCGTTAAATGTAACACTGCCTTGATCCATTTTTTCAAATCCCAGAACCAGTTTAAACAATGTTGTCTTGCCAATACCTGATTTCCCCTGAATCAATATTTTTTCATTTTTCTGTACGACCAGGTTAAAATTTAAAAAAATATCCTTGTTCTTTTGTTTCAGATATACAGATTCAAACACGATCATTTTATCTGTTTCTGGGGTTATGGTGATATTTATTTTTTGGCTGTTTGGAATCATCTCTATGCTTATTGCAGAATCATTAAGGATTTTAAACTCAGTTAATCCAGCGCCTGCACGATAAACTGTTTACTGTTCTGTTTGTTATAAATACATAATGGTTAAAGCACAATGATTAATATTTGGCATATGGCAGTTGCATTTTAATGGATTCACCTGTATTTTAAGGCTTTAATCAAAAAAGGTAGCAGGAAGTCCATGAAATTTGAAACATACCATATATCGTCCGCCATAAAGCGAAACCTGTCAGACCTTGGATTCAAGCGTCCCACAGATATCCAGTACAAGGCCATTCCTTCCATCATGAAAGGGGAGGATGTGCTGGCCATTGCCCAGACCGGTACCGGCAAAACAGCTGCATTTGCCATCCCCATAATAGACAGGATCCACAAGACAAAAACCTCAAAGCAATCCTGGGGCATTAAATGTATTATCATGGTCCCCACAAGGGAACTTGCCGCCCAGATCGGCAGTGTATTTAATGAACTGTCAAAACATACCAAGGTAAAAACATTTACGGTTTTCGGCGGGGTTGAGCAGGATCCTCAAATTAAAAAGCTTGCCGACGGAATTGATGTGCTTGTGGCAACCCCGGGGCGAATGTTTGACCTGATCAGTCAGGGGGCTATCAACTTAAAACAGATCGACACCCTTGTCCTTGATGAAGCCGACCAGATGCTGGATCTTGGATTTATTAATGATATCTGTGCCATTAAAAAAAAACTTTCCCAAAGACACCAGACCCTTTTCTTTTCTGCAACCATTAACAAAGAGATTAAAAAGCTTGCCTTTTCCCAGGTAAAATCTTCTGCCATAAGGATTCAAATTTCCCCTGATGACCCGGTTTCTAAAAATGTATCCCATTTTGTCATGTTTGTTGAAATGGATGATAAACGCTTTTTTTTAAGAAGATTTATCGATGACAATCCAGAGGCAAGGATCATTGTTTTTGTCAGAACAAGGGTCAGGGCAGAGCGGGTGGCAAAAGCCCTTGAAAGAGGAGGAATCCAATCTGAAACCCTTCACGGGGAAAAAGATCAAAAGGACAGGACCGACGTGATGAACCGGTTTAAACAGGGCCAGATGAATATTTTGATTGCCACGGATGTCAGTGCCAGAGGGATTGATATTTCCGATGTTCATTATGTCATTAATTATGACCTTCCTGAAAAAAGCGAAAATTATGTCCACCGGGTGGGAAGAACCGGGAGAGGGACGAATAAAGGCATTGCCATCTCCTTTTGCAGCAAGGAAGAAACAGACCGCCTTGAAGCGATTCAGCTGTTTTTAAATAAAAAGATTGAAACCATCCCCATCAGTAAAAAAGACTATGCCTTTACCCTTTCTTTATCCAGTGAACAGGAAAGTATCCAGGAGTTAATCAAAGGCCAGGAAGAATGGGAAAAAACAAAGAAAAAAAAATATAAGAAAAAATAAAGTTATACCCACAGATATAAAAAACACCCGATATAAATCATTGTCACAGATGTGGCAATGGCCATTTTTACCTGAGTTAACCTGAACGCATCTTTTATTACCCGAACCGTCACAGCAAAGGCATACAAGGAAAAAAAGACGGTCAAGCCCATCATAAACGGCATTCGGCTGCCGGTTTGAAGCGCAGCGACAAAGAGCGCCAACGGCCACAGGGAAATGGCAGCCACACCCATGGTAAAATAGGACAGGATAAAATTGGCTTTCCCCCCGATGGCGCTTAGAAAAACCCAGACAAACAAGGCAGCGCCGGCATGCATTAAAAATGCGACAGGAACACCTGCAACAACTATTTTTAAGGCATTAAAAGAAGAGGCATCATACCCTTTTCCAATTAAAACGATTTTGCTGAAAAAAGCGGCAGAAGATCCGTAAACAAGTCCTAAAACAAGCACATTGATAATACAAAAATATTGCAGCTGTTTCAGACGCAGTCCTTTTACGGCAGCCGGCTTAAATCCAAGGACCTGGGACATGGAGGTAAAATAGTTCATTTGATAATCCTTTTTTTAACAGCACCCCGGAACCTGCACGATTCCGTGGTGCTGCAGTCAGGCCTAACTGAAGGAGGATAAGGCCGTTTCAAGTGTTAACTCCAGGGCTGAAGACCCCAGAAAAAGATTGCAATACAAACAGCTGTAATCATCAATGGCCACTTGATACCGTTGTATCGGGTCTCTTCATAATCCGTTCCCCAGCCATGAATCCTGTCAATAACCTTTTTATCCACCAGTGTTGGCGCATATGCTTTGAACATGGACAATCTGTTAAACACAATGGACAGGACGATGAACATGGCAAAGCTCAATGGAATGGTGACCATGCCGCCGGACATGCCAAGGGCTGCAACAAGGCCTGAACCCACGCAGATAGAGGGAATGACATGGGGAGAAATCAGAATAAAGAGAAAGCCGCAGAAGATGGAAGACACGATTAAGGCAAGCT
Source organism: Pseudomonadota bacterium (assembly GCA_018821715.1). Classification (GTDB taxonomy): domain Bacteria; phylum Desulfobacterota; class Desulfobacteria; order Desulfobacterales; family Desulfobacteraceae; genus Desulfobacula. The sequence continues at coordinate 11,916 of JAHJLN010000294.1, forward strand.
TGTTGGCTTCTTTCCACCACACCCCCAGTAAAATAGCCGGAGTTGCCGTGGTTGCCAGCAGTCCGAATGCCCAGAGGATACTGGTCACTAAAAATTTTGGGGGCCGGAATGCCATGAGGATGGCTGCAAATCCGCCAATGAGAAGGGCTGCATACCCCCATTTCATTTTCTTGGACGTCTCCATGTCAGGGGCAATGATTCCCAAAAGATCTGATCCCACCAGTCCTGCAATGGCCATGAGGTTGCCGCCGATAGTGGAAAGCCCTGCTGCCACGGCCCCGCCCATGACAAAGGCGGCCACCAGTGTCGGGTTGTAAAATACATTCAGTATCAACAGGGTCTGGTCAGCTTTTGCAATTACCTTGCCAGTGGTGGCGGTAAAAAAGTTGCCGGCAAATCCGACCACATAAGTGCCGGAAAAAAGAAGGCCTAAAAACAGGGCAAACCAGACAACCGCCCAGCGGGCACTCTTTACCGATGAAGAGGTAAAGACTTTCATGGCCAGATGCGGCAATGCCACAGGCCCTAAAGTAAATGCCGGAATCAGGGCAAAATACCACCGATAATCATATTTCATATCAAAAAAAGTGGGAATATTTTTAATCATGTCCGGAACCATGTCACCGTATGCCAATGGTGGAAACCACCATCCGGAAGACCCCATGATTTTCATGATGGCCCCCATGGGAACCACCATGGCAATGGTCATTACAACCATCTGGAAGGCTGCATTATAGGTGGCACCGTACATACCGCCAATGGTGATGAACCCGACGGTGGCAATTCCCGCCACAATGATGGCCGTGTTATAGGGTACGCCGAAGAGAAGCTCAAAAGCCCTTCCCAGGCCGATCATCTGGCCCAGTGCATACATGACCATGATCAGGATCATCCAGCAGACAATCACGATGGTCGCGGGTTTCCCATATCTCTGCCGGATAAAGGTTGCCGGAGTGAATGCTTTCATCCGCCTTAAACTGGTGCCGTATAAAAGGGTCAGAAGGGGAATGGAGATGGCCCATTGAATCCACAGATAGACAAAGGGTACCTGAAGCTTTAAAATCAGGGCAATAACGCCCAGAAAGGTAGCAAGACTGGCCCAGGTGGCTGCCATGCCAAGACCATTGGTGACAGGTCCTATGGAAAATCCTGCAGCGTAAAAATCTTCATCAGAAGTGGTTTTACGGCTGGCCGCATATCCTACCGCATAAAAAATTACAAAAAGGATGGCAACAATACCGATTCCAATCCATACATTACTTAACGCATATTCTGCTGGCATTTTACTCTCTCCTTATTCATATACTTTTTGGGTATCGGTTTCAGTGACAGGCGGAAGGGAGTTGACATAGTCTTCCATTTCATCATCAAATTTATTGCACATGATGGTCATGGCCAGACAAACAGCGGCAACGCCAAACCATCCCAAAAGAATGGGGATGATATATTGAACAGGAAATCCCCATAAAGTCCCTTGCTGGAGTCCTGGAAAAAGAACGAAGATAGAGGCTGAGTGACCCATTAAAAGCAGGAGAACAGAAAATACAAGGGTAAGGGTAATCTCTTTTTTGTAGAGTTTTTCTTTCATGGTTACGCTTTCCTTTTTAATTGATGTGGTTATGGCTTTTTGCAGGCATCCGTGCGATAGGGTGCCTGCAAAAACAGCCTGTTTCAGATACGATAAGGCCTTATCTGCCCCACTCAGCGTCTCTGAGTTCAATACGTCGTATCTTACCGCTGATGGTTTTGGGCAGTTCTTCTACAAACTCTATTTTTCTGGGATATTTGTAGGGTGCTGTCGTCTTTTTAACGTAGTCCTGCAACTCTTTTACCAAGGCATCACTGGGTTCATGATTTGGCGCCAGTATGACAAAGGCCTTTACCACTTCGCCACGGGTCTCATCCGGGCTGGATACAACGGCAGATTCTGCAACCGCCGGATGCTCGATCAGGGCGCTTTCCACCTCAAAGGGTCCGATTCTGTATCCTGAAGTTAAAATAACATCATCAGATCTTCCCACAAACCAGAAGTATCCGTCTTCGTCCACATAGGCCTTGTCTCCGGTTAGATACCAGCCCGGGATAAAGGAAGAAGCGGTTCTTTCAGGTTCTTTCCAGTATTCTTTAAACAGGCCGACAGGTCTTTGGGGGTCCACGCTCACGGCAATGTCGCCTTCCAGGTTTGGCCCGAGGATGTTGCCCTGCTCATCTATCACATGCAGATCAATCCCAGGGGTGGGTTTTCCCATGGAACCGAACCGCGGCTCAATGCAGGGAAAACTTCCGGCAAGCAGCACGGTCTCTGTCTGGCCGTAACCGTCCCGGATAATGCATCCGGTGGCTTTTTTCCAGACCTCGATGATTTCCGGGTTCAAGGGTTCCCCTGCCCCTACGCAGTGGCGCAGCATCGGGAATGTGTACTTTGACAGATCCTGCAATACCAGCATTCTGTAAATGGTGGGCGCTCCGCACATGGTGGTGATGGGATATTTGGCCAGCAGATCAAGTGTCGTCTTTGGATCAAACCGGTCCGTATGATGGATAAACTGGGCCGATCCCTGGTTCCATGGACCAAAATAGCTTGACCAGGCAGCTTTGGCCCAGCCAGTATCTGATACATTCCAGTGCATGTCATTCTCTTTGAGATCCAGCCAGTATTTTCCGGTTATCCTGTGTCCGATGGCATAAGAATGGGTATGCAGCGCCATTTTCGGGAAACCGGTGGTGCCGGATGTAAAATAAACCAGACAATTGTCTTCTGCCTTTGTCCTGGCGGTTTGAAACGCTTCAGAGGCATTTTTCATGGCATCCTCAAAAAACAGCCATCCGTCTTTTTTGGCTTCAATCACAATTTTTGATTTTACGGTTTCGCACGTGTCTGCCACTTCATCAAAGGTTGCTGCAATGGCAGGATTGGTGATGATACAGGCAGCATTGGATTTGTTGGCACGAAAGGCCAGATCCTTTGAGGTCAGCTGTGTGGTTCCAGGCGCGATCATGGCGCCGCACCGGATACAGGCCGTAAAAATAATCCACCATTCAATGTTTCTTGGCAGAACAACAATAACAACATCTCCCTGCCCTACTCCTTCTGCCTTTAAAACATTAGCCAGCTTCTTGGAAGCAATGCTGATATCGTTGAAGGTTTTTTTTATCTCAGTGCCGTTGTCATCCACCCACAGCATGGCCAGTTTTTCTTTGTCTTCGGCCCATTTATCGATAACTTCACCGGCAAAATTATAATATTCCGGAACATCCCACCTGAATTCTTTGTATTCTTTGTCGTAATCAGTCATATTTGGTTGTATTGTCATCTGCATTCCCTTTTTCCTTTAAAATTGATTTTTTAACATAACGGCAGCTTTTCCCAAAAAAGAACCGCCACTTAGAACATGCCGTCAAAACATAGTTACAATTAATATGCCAGTCTTATAAACATCACTAAAATTTTAAAAAAAATCAGGGTTGCTTTCCAAATAATAAAGCGGAAAATATAGGAATGGGCTTTTTTATATCATCTAACCACCTGCAGATTTCAAGGAAGTTGGGGCAAAAAACCAGGGCAGATACCCCAAACTTTGAATTTATTTACCCAAAGAATCTGATTGACCGGATAACATCAAGACATTACACGCTGGTTGAACAATTAAAAGTCCAAATTTTTGGATTTTTTTTGGTTTTAAAAAAACTTTAAAAAAAATAAAATACCCGGACATACTGTGCCGCGCAACACAAAACAGATCATTTGCACCGGCAAAAAAAAGTGTCCAAAAAACTGGACTCTGTTAACATGCTTGATAAATAGAATATTCTGTGCATTACTTACATACAGGTCATAGGGCAAATGGTTTTTATATACCGTTGAAATTTTTTAACTTTTCAAAGAAAGGGGTTTAGCATGGCCAATATTTTAATCGTTGACGATGATCCTATATTTTGTGCCCCCTTTTTAAACTACATGGAAAAATTGGGTCACCAGTGCCATGTGGCTGAAACTTTTTCCCACGGACTTGACCTTGCACAGGAATTTTATTTTGATGTTGTTTTTCTGGATGTTATCCTGCCTGATGCAAACGGGCTTGAGGGGATAAACAATTTCATTGATGCCCCGTCATCTCCTGAAATCATCATCATCACCGGCAAATCTGAAATTTCCGGTGCTGAAATGGCTTTAAAAAATGGTGCCTGGGATTATCTGGAAAAACCGCCTTCATACGATGATATCAAGCTGACGCTCAAGCGGGCATTGCAATTTAGAAAAAATAAAATTCATTTTGAAGCTCAGGACTTGCTGAACACGGATTTTATCATCGGTCAGAACATAAAATTAAAAAAATGTATTGATATTGTTGCAAAGGCCGTCAAAACCGGAGGCAATCTTTATATTACAGGAGAGACGGGTACCGGAAAGGATCTGATTGCAAAGGCCGTGCATGTCAACAGTAAAACGGCTGAAGCAAACTTTGTCACGGTTGATTGTACAAATCTTCCGGATAACCTTGTTGAAAGCCTTTTATTCGGTCATTTAAAAGGATCGTTTACAGGAGCGGTTAACCACAGTGACGGTTTAATAAAACAGGCTGACAAAGGCACCCTTTTCCTGGATGAGGTGGGAGATCTTTCCAAAACAGCTCAAAAATCAATTTTACGGGTGTTGCAGAATAAAAAGTATCGTCCCCTTGGCCTAAAAACCGAAGTTGAGTGTGATTTCAGGTTGATCTCAGCCACGAACCGGGATCTAAAAAAAATGGTGGATGAAGGGCTTTTTAGAAAAGACCTTTATTACAGGCTTGTGACATACCATGTCCATCTGCCCCCCCTGCGGGAGCGACCGGATGATATCCATTTATTGACAAAGCATTATATTGCTAAAATCTGTGATCAATTCGGGATAAATACCAAAGAGCATTCCAAGGACCTTGTGGAAGCCCTTATCCTGTATGACTGGAAAGGAAACATCCGTGAATTGATCAATGTCCTGCATTCATCTATTGCCAATGCCATGAATGAACCAAAGCTCAACCCCCACCACCTGCCGGTTGAGTTGAGAATCCATTGCCGGCAAAAAAGTCTGGCGGCAAAAAAACGCCTGCAGGGGTTACAGGAGAATCTTGAGATGGATGATATCAAATTTCCCAGTCTGAAAGACTTCAGGAGACTCAATGAATCTCAGTACCTTGATTCCCTGATGAAACTGTCCAGAGGCAAAATC
>JAHJLN010000295.1 GCA_018821715.1 Pseudomonadota bacterium
AGCAAAGCTGATTTACAGGCCATTTATGAAATCTGTAGCCAAAATTAAAAAATGGGACAGCAATGATATTTTAATTACCCAAAGTGCCTGGTAGAAAAAGGAGAATTCAATTGAACAACAATCGAATATTCATTCTTGGGATTATGTTTTTCATGGTGACAACTGCCCATGCCGCAGCATCTGATGTATCCGGAAATGTTACGGCCCAGGGATTGAGAAAACCGGATAATATCCTGGTTTATCTGACCAAAACGCCGGATCTGTCATCTGGCATACAAAAAGAATTTGTCCTGGATCAGAACAACCTGTCGTTTCTGCCCCATGTCCTGGCGATCCCGGTGGGGTCCACGGTGTCGTTTCCCAATAATGACAAGGTGGATCACAATGTGTTTTCACTTTCCCGGACAAAAAATTTTAATTTCGGCAGTTACAAACCAGGCGTCAGCCATTCCGTTGTTTTTGATACGCCCGGTATTGTAGAGCTTCGGTGCGATCTCCATTCAGAGATGATCGGGTATATCCTGGTTATGAAGAATCTGTATTATGCCTTAACCGATGACCAGGGAAACTTTACGATTGATGTGACAGGACTTGCACCCGGCAGGTATATGCTTAAAACCTGGCATGAAAAACTTAAAAACAGCACGCTCACCCTTGAACTGCCGGCAGCTGCCGGCCAAAAACAAACCATTAACCTGAAAAGAGGAGCACCCGGCGTGCTGTATAAATAAATGACAACTATTGAAATATCAATGTTTATGGCCCTGACCGCCGGGATTGTCTCTTTTCTGTCGCCCTGCGTTCTTCCCCTGGTACCTGGATATGTCTCCTTTATTTCAGGTGTGTCTGTAAATCAGATTATGGACAGGGAAGAAAAATCAGGATGGTTTGACAAGACCCAGATCCATGTCATTTTTAATGCCCTTTTGTTTATTGCAGGGTTTTCCCTGGTATTTGTAGCTCTGGGGGCATCAGCCACCTGGATCGGCTCTTTTTTCGGCTCCAACCTCGGGGTCATGACAAAAATTTCAGGTAGTATCATTGTCTTTTTCGGGTTGATCAAACTGAACATTATCCGCATCAACTGGTTTTTTAAAGATATGCGATTTCATCTGAATATCCGGAAAAAAGGTGCTTTTTTTTCTCTGGTTCTGGGCATGGCCTTTGCCTTTGGCTGGACTCCCTGCACCGGTCCGATCCTGGGTGCTATTCTCACCTATGCCGGAACTTCCGACCAGGCAGGTTCAGGAATCAGGCTGTTATTGATCTATTCTGCCGGACTTGGCATTCCTTTCCTTTTGACCGCTGTTTTTATCCAGTATTTTTTTCGCGTTTTCAATCGGATTAAAAAATATCTGTGGATCATTGATAAAGGAACCGGCCTGATACTGATCTTCATGGGGATTTTGATCTTTAATGATTCTTTTGCCGCCGTCACCGGCTGGTTCACCCTGTTTAACGGATTTACCCTCTAGCCTTGGGGACTTGACCCATGGAAAACCATAAATCTGCAACTGTATATGGATCTGTCTTTGCCCTGTGTCTTGTAGCCGGCCTGCTCTTTTTGGTTGACAATGCCTGGTCAAAAGAGAGTGTTCTGGACAAAAAATTTAAACCACTTGGCATTATAACGCTTGCCGGAATCGCTCCTCCAACAGGATATGGTCTTGTGGACATGGACAAAAATCAGGTAGTCCTTTCTGATTTTTCGGGGAAGATTGTTGTGCTGACTTTCTGGACCACCTGGTGCCCGGACTGCGTGAATGAAATGCCGGATATTGAAAAACTGCATAAAAAACTTGGCAATAATGACGTTATTATCCTTGGGGTTGATTTAAAAGAGTCTGAAAAAAAAGTAAAAAAATTTATCACACAGCATAACTTGACATTTAAAATTCTCCTGGATGAAAAAGGGGAGATGGGCAGGGCATTCGGGATTCGCTCCATTCCAACGACCTTTATTTTGAATAAAAAAGGCGGATTGATCGGCAAGGCCATGGGTGCCCGGCACTGGGACAGTAAAAAATTTGTCGACCTGTTTGAATATCTGATTAAAACCGATTCTAAAGAATCTGACCTAAGGGATATCCAATGATATCAAAACCCTTACGCATAACTGCCATTGTGTTATTGTTTTTTATTGCAATGGGGTTGCCGCGGTTCCTGGCAAAAAAACCTATTGAAAATAAAACCCATGTGATTGAACTTGTGGCAGGAAAATACGGGTATACGCCGGAACGGATTTTTGTTAATAAAGGCGATACCGTCATCATCAAGCCCACCTCCAAAGATGTCACCCACGGATTTCGCCTGGATGGCTATCCTGTTGAATTCATCATCAAGCAGGGCGGGGTGGCATACCAGAAATATGAATGGAAAGATGATGACGGAAAGCTTCATACAGACTGGGATAAAGTCACTGAGATCGAATTCACTGCAGACAGGTCAGGAAAATTTATTTTCCGCTGCACACAGGTTTGCGGAAACCTTCATCCGTTTATGACCGGGGAACTCATTGTGGGACCCAAGACCCTGTATCATACCGTGGTGTTCCTTTCCATCTGGGTCATGGCAAGCTTGTTTTTATGGTTTGGAGTCCAGAACAGACCTTTTAAAAAACAAAAGAAATCTGTGAATCTGTTTGAACGCCTTCCGGGCTTAAAATGGCTGATGAAACGCAGAAGTTTTCAATTTTTCCTGCTGTTCCCCGGGTTTGTTGTTTTCTATCTGTTTATTCTCGCAAGCCTCAAAGGAAGCCCTGTGGGAAACCATAATATTGCCATTATCATTGTGTGGATTTTATGGTGGTTCTTATTAAAATCAGTTTTTGTTCCTCTGGGCGGAAGATTGTGGTGCATGATTTGTCCGCTGCCTGCACCGGCTGAATGGATCAGCAGAAAAGCCTTTACAGCTGTCAGGTTCATTAAAAAGCCCGTCAGGGGCAAACACCACAACTACACCGGTCTGGGTCTGGACTGGCCAAAAAAATTGAGAAACATGTGGCTTCAGAACATCATTTTTCTGTTAATGATTTCTTTTGGCATTATTCTGATCACACGACCTGTGGCCACTGCTATCCTGTTTTTGCTAATTCTTGCCGTTACGCTCATTCTGACCTTTATTTTCAGGAACAGGGTGTTCTGCCTTTATCTTTGTCCTGTCGGGGGGTTCCTGGGAAATTATTCCATGGCCTCCATGACAGCGCTGCGGGCCATTGACAAAGAGGTGTGCAAAAAACACAAAACCAAATGCTGCATCACGGGAAGTGCTGAGGGTTGGGGATGCCCATGGAACAGGTATCCGGGGACCATGGATCGGAACAATTACTGCGGTCTGTGCACGGAATGCGTGAAAACCTGTCCCAAAGACAATATCGGATTCTTTTTAAGACCCTTCGGGTCTGACAGAAGTGTTAAAGACTATGCCGAGATGTACAATATCATCATCATGCTGGTGGTGGCCATTGCCTTCAGCATCACCATGCTGGGTCCCTGGGGAGCTATCAAGCAGGCGGCCAATGTAACAGAGTCCCGGCAGCTCTATCCTTTTTTCATATATATTGGTGTATTATATACCATGTCCCTGGGTGTTTTCCCGGGCATATTCATTCTTTTCTCCAGATTGTCGGCACGATGGACAGGATACAGGGGGGATGTAAAGCAGTTGGTACTTGTGCTCTCCTATATGCTGATCCCGGTGGGTATCTTTGCATGGATCGCCTTCAGCCTGCCGTCGATCATGGTGAATTATTCCTATGTGCTCAATGTGCTGTCAGATCCCCTGGGGTATGGGTGGAACCTTTTCGGGACAGCCCATGTTCCATTTAACCCCTTTTACCCTGAAATCATCCCTTTGATTCAAGGGCTTTTATTGCTCACAGGGCTCTATTTCGGCATCAGCCGGGTGAACCTGTCGTTAACCCGGTTGATTGCCGAACCGTCAAAAAGGATGAAAGCGCTTTTCCTTCCCTCTCTTTTTGCCCTGGGCGTGGTCAATATTTTTTTAAAACTCTATCTGGGGTAGAATGAAGGATTGGGTGGATACTATCCATTCACTGGCTGGATTGTTTTTATCCGGTTCTGGAAGCCCGTTTGTTTTATCGAATTTTTTTTATAATTTTCCTGCTGACCATTGGAAACGTATCTGATTAAGGGGAAAGAATTTGTTTTAATTCAAACCAAATCCGTGTTAGTTATTTTCATACAGTGGGTTCTCCGGTTCAGTCGTTTTTTATGGTAATCAGGCTTACAAAAAGATAGAATCTTAGCAGCTTTTATCAACTTTTTTTTGCAAAAGGTTCTGCCGTATAATTTTTATACAGCATTGAAGAATATTCTACAATTGTAGTTCGACGCTTCAAATTTTAATTTTCGAATTTTAAAAATTATTTTGTTATAATACAGACTTACACTTGGTAGAAACAAGATGGCACAAACCTTGCTTTTCAAGTTATCAATGAAGCTTAAGTACAAAACCGAGCAGTGTATATTAAATTAAAGGAATTCTAATGGGAAAAAGACTTTCAGTATTTATTTTTTCATGTATTGGCTTTAGTCTTCTGTTTACGACCTTTTCATTCAGTGAACAAAGGCAACTGCCACAGGAAATTGAAAACAGGATTTCAGACACCATAGCCCTGTCGGATTTATTAACTTATGCCTACGATACAAATCCTTCAATTTCGTCATCAAAAGAATCCTGGAAAGTTTTTATAGAAAATTATCGAATCGGCACAGGTTATCCTGATCCACAGTTGATGGTAACATATTTTCCATCCCCTATTGAAACAAGACTTGGGCCTCAAGATTGGAATGTTGTCTTGTCTCAACCGATCCCTTTTCCCGGAAAGCTTACCCAGAAAGGCAAAATTCTAGAAGCAGATGCAAATATCTCCAAGCTTAAGCTTGATAAAACCATAAAAAATATTGTGACATCAATTTCAACCTCTTTTTATGAATTGATTTATATTCAAAAGGCTGGTGATATTGCCAGAGCCAATTTTATTATAAACCAGGAATTGATAAAAATAAGCGAAACTGCTTATGCACAGGATAGGGCCTCATTTTACGACATTTCTAAAGCCCAGGCCCAGACCGCCCAGATCCGGTACGATATTCTTCTTTTGGAAGAACTGGAGCTAACTGAAAAGGCACGGATCAACACCCTGTTGAACAGGACTCCGGATGCGCCTCTGGGTAAGGCTCAGGATCTTCTTTACCGAGATGTGGTGTATGGCCTTGACGAAATTTATGATCTTTCCACATCTAACCAGGAGGATGTGTTAATTGCTCAGGAAAATGTCAAGAAATTTGAAGAAGCCATTAAGCTGTCCAGGTATGAATCACTTCCGTCTTTTAAGCTGGGACTTTTTTATGCCGCCATTGGTGAGCCTGATATACCAACCCCGCCAAAAAATGCAGGAGATGATGCGGTCGGTATTCAGTTTGGATTGAATCTCCCGATATGGTTTGGAAAAAATCAGAGCAACGTATATAAGGCTACGGCTTCCAGACAAAAAGCCAAAGCAGACAAGCTTACCATCACAAATCAGACAAAAGAGAAAATCAGCAGGCTTTGGTTTAAACTTCAAAATTCGAAAAGATTGATCACCTTGTATGAAAAAGAGCTTATTCCCCAGTCCATGCGATCCTTACAAACAGCAGAAACCTGGTACAGACAAGGAGACAGTAGTTTCTTCGATTATCTTGAGGTCCAGGCAACCGCCTATAATTTTCAATTGTCTCTTGCCCGGGCAAAGGCTGATTACGGCCAAACCCTTGTCAAGCTCGAACAGCTGGCCGGAATTGTACTGGATAAAAAAGTTGCAGGGAAAAAAGGAGAAAATAACTCATGAAAATAAAAGTTGCGGCCTTACTGGCCCTTTGTTTGTTTTACGGGTCTCCATTATCTGCAGATTATTCAAAGATGAATGATGCGTTCAATGCGTATTCGCCGCCCGTATATTACACAGATTCATTGGAAGTTAAGGCAATTGGACCGGAATCTTTGGCAGAACCTGCTGTATCTTTAGACGCTGTTTTTCTCGAAATAAACGCTTTAAAAAAAAGATATGAGAAGAAAACAGGTGATATGCATGAAAATTTTTTTCTGTCCGGAATTGATATGGCGACATTTAACCGACTGGTAGATATTTCTTTGGATCAAGAAGCAGTTTGGCAAATCATAAGCCATGGATTGAAATTACATGAAATAGAGGTCATTGCCGGCTTGAGAAACCCTTCTGTTCTTGCTGCACAAAAAAACATAAAAGCAGAGTTGGAATCTTTCACCCAGGTGATGGGTCTTGATAATACTTTAACGCAATATTCGGCATTTACAAAAGGAGTTAACAATAAAATCGGGCCGCTTAAAATGAAGGACTCTATAAAACAAAAATTTCCTTATCCAGGCTTAACTTCCCTTAAAGGCAGGATCATTCATCAGCAGGTGGCAGTATTGGTTGAAGAGATGAGAATAGCACAGAAAAACAGTATTACCGACACGCGGAAAGCCTATTGGGATATTGTTTTTATTGACCAGTCAATCCGGGCAACATCTGAAACCATTGATGCCTTCACTCGGCTCAAGGATGTGGCAACCGCATTGTATAAAAGTGGTAAAACCAGCTTCCAGGACATCATCAAAATTAATATCAAGATTGAAGTTTTGAAAGAAGATCTTATCACCCTTTCCTCCAGAAAGAAAAATATCGAGGCCAAACTCAGTGAACTTTTAAATATTCCTGCAAACACAAAAATGGGTGAGGTTGTTTTAAGTCAGTTTGATAAAACCATTCCAGGACCTGAAGACCTTTTTTCCCTGGCCCGGGAAAACAGACAGGAGCTAAAGGTTATTCAGCATAAAATCAATAAGGTCCAGGACATGATCGAGATGGCGGAATCCATGATACAAGAACCGTTTACCCTGGGTTTTTCAGCCAACGAGGATGAGGCGGTAATTTCTGTCGGTTCAAGCGCCATGAAGCCATCTTTTCCGGAAAAGACAATGGCATCCATGAAAAACAATAGTCCCATAAAACCCTGGTATGGGATTGATGATCCATGGCTGAATCAAACAAAGCAAATCCTTTTAAGCATTAAACAAACCCTTGTAAAACAGGAAAATGCTGCAGATAGAATGGTCAGAGAGGCATGGTTTTCAGTGGACAGGAACAAGCGGGAACTTGATCTGTATAAAAACAGGATTTTATCTTTGTCAAAATCAGCGTTAGATGTTTCTACCCGGGAGTATGAATCCGGTTCAATTCCTTTTTCCCAGGCCATAGATTCTTATACAAACTGGTTAAATGTAAAATTAGCCATCGTAAAAAGGCAAACAGATTTGGGCAGTTCAACTGCAACGCTTGAACAAGTAATTGGAAAAAGCTTCTGATAATGACAAATTTATAGGGATTTGAACATGAAACAAAAAAGCAACAGGAAACTCATTATTTTAACGGTTATCATCACTGCTGTGATTAGCGGGGCTGCTTTTTTTGCCCTATTCAATTTAACGGGGATTCTTCCCAATAGCGCCAGGCATGGCGATGTTGTCGGTCAGCCTGAAACAGAAAAGACAGGGTCGAAAGAGCGAAAAATTATCTATTGGCAGGCACCCATGAATCCCACGGAAATATATGACAATCCGGGTAAAAGCAAGATGGGAATGGATCTGGTTCCGGTTTATGAAGATGATGTTGCAGACGATTCAAAAAGCAAAGACAGAAAGATTGTCTATTGGAAAGCCCCGATGAACCCGACTGAGATTTATGAACAGCCCGGTAAAAGCAAGATGGGAATGGATCTGGTTCCCGTGTATGAAGACGAACTTGTTGGTGGGGTTGATATAAAGATAGACCCTGTTGTGGAACAGAACATGGGACTGAAAATTGAAACAGCTAGGAAAGGCCCCCTGCATCATGCCATAAAAACATACGGGCATATTACCTTTGATGAAACCCGCACCGGTATCGTAAGCCAGAAAACCGGAGGGTGGATAGAAAAACTGTATGCAGACTATACCGGACTTTTTGTAAAAAAAGGACAGCCCCTTTATGAAATATATTCCCCCTCTCTTCTGGCATCCCAGGAAGAGTATTTATCTGCGTTTAAAAACTATCAGAAAAACAAAACCAGCCTGAATATGGAAATTCTTTCTTCAGCCAGAAAAAGACTGGGCTATTTTGATATTGCAGACATGGAAATCGCCGCCATTGAAAAAAGCGGTGAGGTAAAAAAGTCACTTGTGGTCAGATCACCGTATACAGGCGTTATCACCCAGAAAAATATCATTGAAGGGGCATTTGCCAAGCCTGGGGAAAGCCTTTTTATCATTTCAGATCTCTCTTTTGTCTGGGTCGAGGCCCATATTTTTGAGTATGAGCAGAACCTGGTATTCAAAGACCAGGAAGTTGAAATGACACTTTCCTACGATCCTGAAAAAACTTATACAGGAAAAATATCCTATATTTTTCCCTACCTTCAGAAAAAAACAAGAGATGTCATTATCCGTATCGCTTTTGAAAATAAGAATAGCGATCTCAAGCCCGACATGTTTGTAAAAATTAATATAAACACAGGACAGCTCAGAGAGGGGATTTCAATTCCTTCAGAAGCCGTTGTGTATTCTGGAGAGGAAAAGATTGTTTTTGTTGCCAAGGGAAAAGGGAAATATACCCCAAGAAGAATACAGACAGGTGTTTATCTGGATAATGGCAGGGTAGAGGTTTTAAGTGGGCTTGCCAGGGAAGACCAAGTTGTGGTTTCCGGCCAGTTCCTGCTTGATTCCGAATCAAAGCTTAAAGAAGCCATTCAAAAAATGATTGAATCAAAATCTGCCCCTGCAAAAGATGATAAAGATGACTTTTTTAATGACATGGAAACAAAAGACGACTTTTTCAAAGATATGAAATAAAAAGGTGATTTCCCATGATAGAAAAAATAATTGAGTGGTCTGTCAATAACAGATTTATGGTTATACTAGCGACGCTGTTCATCATTGCGGCCGGGATTTTTTCCATGTTTAAAATCCCCCTTGATGCCATCCCTGATCTGTCTGATGTTCAAGTTATTGTTTATACAGAATTTCCAGGGCAGGCACCCCAGGTTGTTGAGGATCAGATAACCTATCCTTTAACAACAGCTATGCTCAGCGTTCCTTTTGCAAAGGTCGTCAGGGGATACTCATTTTTTGGATATTCTTTTGTGTACCTTATTTTTGAAGATGGTACCGACCTTTACTGGGCTAGATCCAGGGTAATGGAATACCTTAATTTTGTTTCGGGAAGATTGCCCCGGGGGGTTACTCCCAGCCTGGGGCCTGATGCCACTGGTGTTGGATGGATATTTGAATATGTCCTGAAGGACACAACAGGCAAAACAGATCTGCAAGAGCTGCGTTCCATCCAGGACTGGTTTTTAAGATATGAGCTGACGGCTGTTCCAGGGGTATCTGAAGTTGCAAGCATTGGCGGATTTGTCAAACAATACCAGGTGGAAGTTGACCCCAATAAATTGCTGTCATACAACATCCCCATTCAAAAGATTAAGATGGCCATCATGCGATCCAACTCTGATGTAGGCGGCAAGCTCGTTGAAATGGCTGAAGCCGAGTTTATGGTGCGGGGACTTGGATATATAAAATCTGTTGAAGACATACAAAATATTGTGGTTTCCTTTGATGAAAAAGGTACCCCGATTCTTTTAAAGGATGTCGCCAGTGTACATATCGGTCCTGAACTGCGACGCGGGATTCTTGAATGGAATGGTGAGGGCGAAGCTGCCGGTGGTATTGTGATTATGCGCTATGGTGAGAATGCGCTTGAAGTCATCAAAAGAGTTAAGGAAAAATTAAAGGATCTTGAAAAAGGTCTTCCGGAAGGTGTTGAGATTATCGCCGGGTATGATAGATCTTCCTTAATTGAAAGAGCGGTATCAACCTTAAAAACAAAACTGACTGAAGAAATGATTGTTGTTGCAATCATCTGCATTATCTTTCTTTTACATTTCAGATCTGCATTTGTAGCCATTTTCACACTTCCTGTGGGTATTTTAATGTCCTTTTTGATTATGTATCCAATGGGAGTTAATGCCAACATCATGAGCTTGGGAGGAATTGCCATTGCCATCGGTGTGATGGTGGATGCCTCTATTGTCCTAGTCGAGAATGCCCATAAGCACCTTCAGCGAGACAGAGATAAAAAAACTCATACCCAGATTATCATAGATGCTTCCAAAGAAGTAGGACCCGCACTGTTTTTCAGTTTGCTGATTATCACTGTTTCATTTCTCCCTGTTTTCAGCCTGGGAGAGCAGTCCGGAAGGCTGTTTCGGCCACTTGCCTACACCAAAACAACGGCCATGGCTGCCTCTTCGATTTTAGCCATTACCATTATTCCGGTATTGATGACTTTTTTTGTGGTGGAACATCCAATTGATCCAACATGGTCTAAAAAGAAAAAATTGAGACTTTGGGTTGCCGTACTTGCAGGCCCTCCGTTTGCAGTTATTTTTGCCGGTCTTGTTGGATTTAAACTTCCGGATTTGAGTCTTGTTGTTGCCGTTGGAATTTCCATTTTTCTTTACCTGTGTCTTTGCTCACAAAAAATAATTTCAGAAGAAAGAAATCCCATTGCCAGATTTTTAATAAAACTTTATCTTCCCGCAATTAAAATTGTTTTAAAATGGAAAAAAATATCCATTCTTCTCGCCCTTGTTGCCATTGGGATCACCTGGTATCCGATTACCCATGTCGGCAGTGAATTTATGCCCCCTTTAAACGAAGGGGATCTTTTGTATATGCCTACAACTATGCCGGGTATATCCATTACCAAGGCCAAAGAACTTTTGCAGCAGACCGATAAAATTATCAAGAAATTCCCTGAAGTCAAAACCACTATGGGGAAAATAGGAAGGGCTGAAACTTCAACCGATCCTGCACCCTTGTCCATGATAGAGACAGTCATCGTTTTCAGGCCCCTTGTTGAATATGAAACAATTGAAAAAAAGCGGTTTTTTTCAGGCTGGCCCGGGTGGGTTAAAAAACCATTAACCTGGGTCTGGCCTGAAAAAATTAATGGGAAAATACTCCATGAATGGCGAAAGAAAAAAATCAAACGGTTTTTTTCAGACTGGCCCGGCATGTTAAAAGGTCCTTTATCCTGGATGCTGCCCGAAGAACGATATATTACCATCAAGGAGCTTACAGATGATCTGGACCAGGCGGTCAAGTTCCCTGGACTTACCAATGCCTGGACCATGCCCATTAAAACCCGGAACGACATGCTGTCAACTGGTATCAAAACACCGGTTGGAATCAAGATTATGGGGCCGGATCTATCTACCCTGGCCCGGGTGGGTGAAGAAATCGAAGCAACGCTCAGGAATCACCCGGGAACCCTTTCTGTATTTTCCGAACGTGTCACCGGCGGAAACTACCTTGATTTTATAATAGACAGAAAAGAAATTGTCCGATACGGTCTTGTTGTGCAGGATGTACAGGATATTATTAAAACTGCCATCGGTGGAATGAATGTCACATATACGGTAGAAGGGCTTGAAAGGTATCCGGTTAATTTAAGATATAACCGGGAGCTAAGAGATAATATTGATATGATAAAAAGGGTCATGGTCCCAACGCCGTCAGGTGCCCAGGTTCCCCTGACACATCTCGCCCAAATTTCGATTCATAAAGGACCTGCAGGTATTAAAAGTGAAAATTCAAAACGCACCGCATGGGTTTATGTTGACATTAAAGATGTTGATCTGGGTGGTTATGTAAAAGGTGCAAAAAAACTTGTGGATGAGAAAGTAAAACTGCCGGCAGGTTATTCAATTATCTGGTCAGGACAATATGAATACATGGAAAAGGCAAGAAAGACATTGAGTGTCATCATTCCTGTGACCCTGTTGATTATTTTTATTCTCCTGTATATCCATTTTAACAATATCATAGAGGTTATCATTGTCATGGCCAGCCTTCCCTTTGCTCTTCTGGGAGGGATATGGCTCATATACCTTCTTGATTATAACCTGTCGGTGGCCGTTGGTGTTGGCTTTATCGCCCTTGCGGGACTTGCCACGGAAACAGGAATTGTCATGCTTGTTTACCTTGATGAAGTGTTTAATCGAAAAAAGAGGTTAAAAGAGATGAATTCCTCAACAGATCTTCATGATGCAATTATAGAAGGTGCCGTGGATAGAGTTCGTCCCAAAATAATGACAGTTGCCACGACTTTAATAGGCCTGTTACCGGTGATGTACGGGGCCGGGGCCGGGTCGCAAATAATGAAGCGTATTGCAGCGCCAATGGTTGGGGGTCTTATTTCTTCTACGATTATGACGCTTTTCATTATTCCTGTGATCTATAATGTATGGAAACTGTGGGAAATGAAACAAAAAAAACTATAAAAAAGGGAGTTAACAATGAAAAACTTACTTAAACACATCAGGAACGTATTTCTTCTTTTATCATTAATTGCCGGGACCTCTTTTGCGGCAGGCAATACAACAGATCATGACAAGGCCAGTAAAGGTCGAATTGGTACTTTGGTTCATGAATCCGTCGTGGACGGCTATATGCTGGCATATTATTTTCTGGATCTTCGGGATCAAAAATCGGATGGACTTGACAAGGCCATCATGGATAAGACCAATGCCATGACAAACGCGGAAATAGAGAAACCGCACCATCTCATGGTATATATAATGGATAAAAAGCACAAACCTGTCTTAAAAGGTCAAGTTGGATTTTTGATCAAAGATGTTGAAGGGAATGTTCAAAAATCAATGGGGAGCTATATGAGCCTGGGGTTTGGTACAACGGCCGATATGAAGAAAAAG
>JAHJLN010000033.1 GCA_018821715.1 Pseudomonadota bacterium
CATAATCATCAAGGGCAAAATAAAATGCGGCATGGGCATGGTCCGCACAATGCTCTTCATTTTTTGGAAGCGTCTTTAGACAGGTGATGATGTCCTGGCTGCTAATTTTTCTAGCGTCTTCAATGGATTGAAGGTGTGCAAGTTTTATAACCGTGTTGGCACAGGCATGAGAAAACAAACACCCTTTAATATCATAAGAAATGGATTGTATTACCTTTTCTTTAACCATCAAAAAAAATTCAATGGTATCACCGCACTCCCTTATTTTTATACCATATCCGTCACAGGAAGCTATTCTCTCCTGATAGTCTCTTTTCATGGCCATTTCGAGAAATTCAAGTGAATGGTCGTTCCAGAAATCAAAGGGTTTATTGTTTTTGGTATTCATTTTTATAGGATGCACAAAAGATATCTAAATTTATTCCGGAAATTATTTGAAAAAAAAGTGGCGCGCCCGGAGAGATTCGAACCCCCGACCCCCTGATTCGTAGTCAGATACTCTATCCAGCTGAGCTACGGGCGCGCATAAACAACCCCGCTTATATACCAGGGTTTAATAAAGTTTTCAAGGTGTTTGTTTTTTAACAGGCGCTAACTATATATATAATGGAATATTTGATTTTAAGTTTAAAACTAATTATAACTGTATAAGTAAACATCTAATCTTTGTGCACCATAAAAAAGGGATGGCTTGGCGTGGCAATGGTATTGATTTTTTTAAAAATTTTTTTTTCCGGCATCTGCCTGGTTTCCCTGTGGATCTGTATAAAAATAATCTGGGGGCTTGTTCAGCCTTTACTGAATACCCAAAAAAAACTGACACTTTTAAAAGATCTGATCAGCGCCGATACCTATGATCACTTCACCATCAACAGAGCGATCCATGCTTACATTCCTCCAAAATACCAGGAAAATTCTCCTTATGAAAAAAAAGATCAAACCAGCAAAAATCATATAAAAAAAACAGATTTAACCAGAAAACTGGACATATTTCTGGATCACGATGATAGTGCAAGGCATCTTCTCATTCTGGCAGATTCAGGAATGGGCAAAACCTGTTTTGCTATAAACTATTTTATTCATAATTTAAAACGCGCTGAAAAAGAGCAACACAACATCATTTTGGTCCCATTGGGACTACAAAAGGCTGAGGAGCTTATTTTAATACCTTCAGACAAAAAAAACAGTCTTCTGTTTTTAGATGGATTTGATGAAGATGTAAAAGCCTTTGGAAACCAGCATAATCGTCTCAGGCAGCTCATAGACCTAAGCCAAAAATACAGGAAAGTGATCATTACATCCAGTATTAATTTTTTCCCAAAAGATACAAACATGGCGGTTAAAAAAGGCCATGAAAGAATAGGGCCGAAAAACCCAACTGAAAACCATTACTATGAATTTAAAAAGCTTTATCTTTCACCTTTTAATCGTATGGATATTAAAAAATATATGGACGCTGCCTTTTCAATATGGGAAATCCCTGTAAAAAAATCAATCCGATCTTTTATCAAAAACAATTTAATAATACCCGTAAATCCATTTTTACTCAGTTATTTTAAAAAAATTTTTCATAAAAAAGCCACTATACAATCAGTGAATGATATTTACGAAAAAATAATTGAAAACTGGGTCAGCCATGAAAAAAACTGGACAGACAAATCCAAATTAAACCAATTGGCCCAAAAACTTGCCGTAGATTTATATCTGAGACGGCAAGAACGGGGAACAGAAGCAATTGATCAAAACGAGCTGGTCCAAAAAGCCATAGCGTGGGGAATCCCTCTCTATCCTCTGGAAAACAATATACAATCTTTAATCATCCATACTCAATCCGGCGTATTTAAATTCACCCATCGCTTGATCATGGAATATTTATTCATAAAACAATTGGTGGCTGGCGACACATCTTGTTATCAGACCGTTCTTACAGAGCAGATGGGAAAATTTCTTCTTGAAATCCTGGAAAACAATAATCCGACAAGCTTAAAAACGGAATTTAACTGGTTAAGCCAATTTGAGCTGATGGCGCACGGACTGACTGCCAAAACATCCAATGACACTCCTGGTAAGCCCGCTGACCTGTTTTTCGCCATTTTAAAGAAAAACAAACAGTTTGAATTCTTAGACCTTTTAAAATCATTAATTCAAAATCCCATTTTTTATGAGTTTGGATGGGACCCGAAATTAAACGAAAAACTAAAAGAAGCAATTTTTCAATCAAAATCCTATCTTATGAAATTACCTGAAAAAGAATGGGCGGTCATGATTACTCAAAATAGAATTAACATTACTAAACGACATCAAAAAGATAAAGAGATCCTGATTAATCAAAAAGATTTTCAAGAATACAGCAGATTGTCGAATAATGACCCCATTATACAGATCAATAAAGCTATTGGACTAAAAGGACTGATCATGTTAAACAATATCAATCAATCAAAAAATTTCTGTATTCTTCCCGATCTGAAAACCTTTCAAACATTCACTTTGTATTTTTGGGCAAAACAATTTAATTAATTTGACCTTAAGAAAAAAGATTTATATAAACAAATTGGATTATGGATGATGAATTTTATATAAATCTTGCCATTAAGGAGGCAAAGAAAGCAGCAGATATTGATGAAGTTCCTGTCGGCGCAGTCATTGTGGATAAGAACAAAACCGTCATCGGATATGGGTACAACTGTCCCATATCATCAAACGATCCTACAAGCCACGCCGAGATCAATGCCATTCGCATGGCTTCCAAGGCTTTGGGCAACTACAGGCTGGTTGACACGACCTTATACGTCACCATTGAACCCTGCATTATGTGTATGGGCGCCATCATTCATGCCAGGATCAAGCGGGTTGTGTTTGGCGCAAAAGATCCGAATTGGGGCGCAGCATGTTCGTTATACAGCATGGGGGAAGATAAACGATTGAACCATCACCCTGAAATTGTATCAGGGATATATGAAGAAAAGACGAAACAGCTTATAAAAAAATTTTTTATCAATAAAAGGAGTACCTAGTGGGAAATACAGTAATTGTCGGCACACAATGGGGGGATGAAGGAAAAGGAAAGATTGTTGATCTATTAAGTGAACATGCAGATTATGTCGTCAGGTTTCAGGGGGGTAACAATGCCGGCCATACAATGGTTGTCAATGGCCAGGAAATTATCAGCCACCTTATTCCTTCCGGCATTCTCCAGCGCAAAAAATGTTTTATCGGCAATGGTGTTGTTGTTGACCCCTTTGTCTTACTTGAAGAGATTGACTACCTGAAATCAAATAATATTGATGTTTCTCCGAATATGCTGAAAATAAGCAACAGGGCTCATATTATCATGCCGTATCACCGGTCCATCGACAGTGCCAGAGAAATCAAAAAAGGCGATCAGAAGATCGGAACAACCGGCAGGGGGATCGGTCCCTGTTATGAAGATAAGGCCACCAGAAGAGGCCTACGGTTCTGCGACCTTCTTGATTTTGACTTTTTTAAAGAAAAAGTTCGGACAATACTGGAAGAAAAAAACTTCTATCTAAAACATTATTTTAAAACCCAAACCATTGATCCCGAAACCGTCATCGATCTGTTTGAACAAATAAAAGACAGGTTGTTACCTTATATTGATGATGTTTCCGTAATTTTGTTTGACGGAATTAAAAACAACAAAACGGTTTTATTTGAAGGCGCCCAAGGCACCCACCTTGATATTGAACATGGGACATATCCGTTTGTTACGTCTTCTTCTGTTGTGTCTGGAAACGCAGCCAATGGTTCCGGTGTCGGACCTGGAAATCTAAATGAAATCATCGGCATTGTAAAAGCATATACAACACGGGTCGGTGCCGGTCCTTTCCCAACCGAATTATTTGATGACATTGGAGATAAAATCCAGAAAACCGGTTCTGAGTTTGGTGCCACTACCGGCAGGAAAAGACGATGCGGCTGGCTGGACATGATTGTCCTTCGAAATGCGACCAGATTGAACAGTCTGACAGGACTTGCCATTACCAAACTTGATGTTCTGGATGATCTTGATGAAATTAAAATCTGCATCGGTTATGACCACAATGGAACTAAAATTACAGATTTCCCTGCTGAAATAAAAATTTTACAGGAGTGCGTTCCTGTCTATGAAAGTCATCCGGGCTGGAAACAGGATATTTCAAATATTAGACAGTTCAACGACCTGCCGGAAAATGCAAAAAAATACCTTGCAAGGATTGAAGAGCTGTCCCAGGTTAACATAAAAATTATCTCTGTGGGACCGGGAAGGGAAGCCACAATAATAAAAGAAAATATTTTCAATTAGACTTTTTTATTTTTTTTGTGTATAAGTCTTTCTTGCAGTCGGGATGTGGCTCAGTCTGGTAGAGCACAGCGTTCGGGACGCTGGGGCCGGAGGTTCAAATCCTCTCATCCCGACCAGCTTTCAGTGATATAATGAAAATTTAAACCCCAGTTTGCAGTTTTCTTCTATCAGTGCCTTTGCGTCTATTCGATTTAAAAGACAGGTTGACGATTACGCCTTCTCTTACACTCCTTCTCCGATCTCTTTTATGTTTTCTTTTATCATTTTTCAATCTTCGGCTGACCCTGTTTGTTTTCCCTGGAAAATTATTTATATTATTGGGAAAACCAGCCGCTTTATTTTGGACAGATATTATTTTGTAATCAGATATCATAATTTTCTCATCATTCTTGTCTGATTAAACCGATCATTAATGATTTGAACAGGGATATATTTTCCTGTTTAAGTCATTAATATTTCATAATATGCAATACTTATACCAAAATCCGTATTAAGTACCACGATAAAAACTTGACAAAATCCTATTTTCCTAACATTTATATAGAGTTCAATAAATGAACTCTTGAACACGAATAAA
>JAHJLN010000442.1 GCA_018821715.1 Pseudomonadota bacterium
AAATGGACAGATGCAAAAGGTAGGGATCGTGTCTCCTTTGGTCATACAGGAATGTTCAGGCTTGCCTATGAAAAGTCTATTGGTGAACATGTGCCAGACTTTTTGCAGGATGAAGACAAAACAGATTTAGCAGAGACGATTTTTGGTAAAGCGGCTAAAAAGGGAGCAGATTCTTTTGCAGGTCGTGTCTTTTTTGAGGATGCAATCCTATTGAACCCCAAAGAAAATCCATTGATGGAAGAAGCTATCCCAAAGATATTATCTACTCCCAAACCTACGACATTTCAACATTACTTGGTACAGGATACGGACAATATATCGAGACTAAACCACTACAATTCAGAAACAACTATCCGTGGCAATAAACTTTACTGGCATAAAGCAGGAACAAATTGGGAGGAAAAGGATAAAGCTAAAATCGAAAAATATAAAACCCAATACACCAAAATCCAACCAGTAAGACCAGAAACAAAATTCAAGTCCCGCATTCGGTTCGAAAATCTTTCTGAGATAGAACTCGGCGCACTCCTTTTTGCCCTAAATCTTCCAAAAGGTTGTGCTCACAAAATTGGCATGGGTAAGTCCCTTGGGCTTGGTTCTGTAAAGATAACCCCAACCCTTGTCATTTCAGACAGGAAGGAAAGATACAAGTCTCTTTTTGATGGAAATAGCTGGGCTTTGCCTACCAAAGATAGCAATGGTATTGAGTATTATATCAGCGTTTTTGGAAAAGATATCCTTAGTAAAATCAATCCCGAAGAAAAGGAAAATGCCACCTTACTCTGGGATACCTACCGCTTAAGGCAATTAAAGGTTATGATGGATGTTGAAAAATGGAAAGCACTGGAAAAGCAGGATGAAAATAAAATAAGATACATGAGAATAGATCACCCTCAATACCGTAACGAATTTAGAGACAGAAGAGTTCTGCCTATTCCGGAAAAGGTAGGTGGAGGGGAATGATGATTGTTATAGACCTGTCTGACTTATTTTCCGAAACTAAAACTGCCAAACTCTCTGAACTTAATTTGTATCTCCAAAAAGCAAAAGAACTTGCAGGAGATGGCAATGAGGTTGTTCTGACCGGTGCTGCTCCAGTATGGTTGTATCTAAAGGTTGCCCATGCCCTTCATGGAAAGGCAAAGAAACTCATTTACCGTTCACCAGTAACAGGAGACATAATAGTATTCGACCACAGCCCGGATTAAACAGCATTTTTGCTGATTCTCATAGGAGGAAAAGATGAATTCTCTTAGAACGATTATTTCTGAAACGGGTAGCTTAAAAACTATCATTTGTGGACCTCCCCACAGTGGCAAGTCGGTTTTTGTCTTAAATCTGCTTCAGCATCTGCCCCGTCAAAAGGCGTATTGCTTCCGTGCATGCCCTGATGGCGAGGGGGACTGGTCAGGATTTTCAGATCAGGTGTTGGTGGAAAAGATTCGGCAAAAAGGTAGGTTTGATGAAAAGTTTACAAAATTTGCTCTGACATCAATCCGAAATACCATGAAGCCGATTTTTTTTGTGGATGTTGGGGGAAGAATAGATGATAAAAACCAGCGTATTTTTTCTGAATGCAATGCGTTTATTATTGTTTCCTCTGAGTTGGCTGAGACAGCCAAATGGCGGGAGTTTGGTGAAAAATGCGGGTTGGTTTGTCTGGCTGAATTGAACTCGGTTCTTGAAGGGGAGGATGAAATATTCGATGATTCAACAATTCCTTTGAAAGCTCGTGTGACTGGACTCAATCGAGGTGCATTCCCAAAGTCCAAAGCAATTGCTTGCGTGGCGAAGATTCTGGATAATATGACGCAAGAGCTGAAGGATAATTCCTCAGCCATGATTGTCATGGATGAGCTTGCCAATAATATTGGGGTTGAGGTGAAGGGGACTCGTGGATTTAATTGGCAAGGGAAAGACCTTTATCCTGCGGTTGAGGCGGTATCATACCTGAAAACAATTGAGGATACTGTTACTATTGATGGTGGGGGAGCGGCTTTTGTATATGCAACGCTTGTTCATGCTGTTCATCCGTCAACAGTTGAAATTCGTGATCCAAAAGTGGAGAAAGGATATGTCAAACTACCATCCTTAAAGATGGCAAATGGTGGTTCTAAGCACCTTAATTGGAAGGTTGAAGATAGGAGTGATTATACATTTATGGAATTCTCAATTCCAGACGGTGTTTTTGATGATACCGTTCTTCCAGAAGTTATTGTCCCTGAAGTTTGTCATGATAAAGGGGTTGTTGTCTCTGGGCGCGGACCAATTTACCTGTCAGTGGCTATTATTATGGCTTACAAAAATACTGCATGGGTAGCATCGTTTTATCCGCAGAATAAGGAAGCCATAATCGTTATTCGCAACAGCTCTGATGCTCCCCAATTAGGAGAAGTTATACCGGAGATATACCCCCTTGATGATGTAGAGTCCAAACAAACACCCTTAATTTCCCCCGAGCATCGCTGGAATATTGTCATTCCTGCGAATGCAGGGGCAGGAGTGACACATGTTTAATCCTAAACTTTAATGATGACGCAGCAGTAGGTCGTTATACCCGTGATTGTTTTGGACCAGTAGTTATTTTATGCCTGTAGTTAGCAAATAAGGTGGGAAATAATAATGAACGATTCAACCCTCTGGCAAAAACTCACCTCCGAGGATAACCTCTATTCTGCTTGGCTCAAGGTAGCTGGTAATATGGGTGCAGGGGGTGTGGATAGGGTTAGTATTGAGGATTTTGAGTTGAATCTGTATGATAATCTTGGGATAATTAAAACCCTGCTCGAAAATGGAGGGTATGATTTTTTGCCCTTGCTGAAATTTGAGGCTGATAAACCATCTGTCGGCAAACGAACGCTGGGCATTCCAGCCATTCGTGACAGGATTACTCAACAGGCAATGGTGAATGTGCTTAATCCAGTGTTTGATCATGAGTTTCTGGATTGCAGCTATGCCTATCGCCCCCGAAAATCTGCACATCAGGCATTGAACAGGGTGGAAAATTATATCAAACAAGAATGCCGCTGGGTGGTTGATGCAGATATTACCTCATTTTTTGATACGGTAAATCATTCCATCCTGATTGAACTGCTTGCCACAAAAATAGATGATAACAAAATGCTTACCCTGATAAATAAGTTGCTTGATACAGAAGCTGTTTCAAACAGTGTAGGTATATCTCAGGGGGGCAGTTACATCGCCACTTTTTAGCAATATCTATCTTCATCAATTTGATACAGAAATGACCTCTGGTGGACACAAAATAGTGCGGTTTGCAGATGACTTTGTTATCCTTGTTACTACACAGAAAGAGGCAGAGGATACCTTGAAATTTGCCAAGGATGCTCTGGATAGGTTAAAATTAGAAATTAATGAAGATAAGACTCGAATCTGTAGTCTGACAGATGGATTTATCTTTTTAGGATATGAGTTTACCAAATCAGGCAAACGCCCTGCTCCGGAAGCTGTTCAAAGATTAGTAAAAAAGATTACGCAGACTGGAAATGAATCTTCCAGAGAATATCTGGAAAGTATTATTCGTGGCTGGATGAATTACTTTAAGATTGATGTGAAGACCTATGAAGAATTAACATTAGAATTCCAGAGGATTCTGAACAACAACCCGGATTCCCTCCCTGCCAGATTATCCCTTGCCGCCCTTTATCTGCAAAAGAATGAATCAGACAAGGCTAAGCGAGTTATTACAGCAACCTCAACAACATTTTAGGCTGCGGAGAGGTGTCCGAAGACAAGGATGTTTATATATTGTAAGTGGTTAAGTAGAGTTGGGAATTTTGGCAAAAAATAGGGGAGGCTATG
>JAHJLN010000296.1 GCA_018821715.1 Pseudomonadota bacterium
ATATTTTTTGCCTTAAACCATTATTTTATTTAGAGAGAATCTTATGAGCAACCTTCTGAGAACTGTATTTTATAAAACACACCAGGATCTTGATGCAAAAATCGTAGAATTCGGGGGCTGGGAAATGCCCATTCAATATCCTGACGGCATTATCAATGAACATCTGGCAACACGGAAAAAAGCCGGCATCTTTGATGTTTCCCACATGGGAAGGCTGTTTTTCAAGGGGAAAGACACCCTTGCGTTTTTACAGCACGTTCTGTCCAACAATGCTGCAGCATTGGGGGTGGGTGAAAGTCAGTATACCCTCATTCAGAATGAAACCGGCGGTGCCATTGATGATGCGTATTTATACCGATTTTTGCAGGATGAATATCTGCTGGTGGTCAATGCATCGAACAGAGAAAAAGATGTGGCTCATTTTAAAAACCATTTAGCCGTATTTCAGGATATTGAAATGGTTGATAAAACCTTTGATATTGCCATGATATCCCTGCAAGGCCCCTTGTCCAAATCCATCATCCAGCAGATAGTTACAGGCGGAACTTTGCCGGAACCTGCCCGGAACAGTTTGAGCATTGCAGATGTCAACGGGGTTGAGACCTATCTTGCCAGAACCGGATATACAGGCGAACCGCTTGGATTTGAACTCTTTGTGGAAAACAAGTATGCCGTTGCCATATGGAATCTTTTAATGGAAAAAGGAGCACTTCCCATTGGTCTTGGTGCCAGGGACACCTTGAGACTTGAGGCCTGTCTGCCCCTTTACGGACATGAATTGGGAACCGATCATGATGGCAGTGAAATCCCTGTCTTTGCATCAAAATTATCTAAATTTGCCGTGAGTTTCTCTCCCCTTAAAGGTGATTTTATTGGAAAGGATGCGCTTTACCGGCAATATCTTGCCTTTAAGGATATTGTGGCCCAGAAATTTGAGGATGTTTCCTCTTTGCCGAGAATGGTCATGCCCCTTGCTATTACAGGAAAAGGAATTGCAAGGGAAGGCTACAAGGTGTTTTTAAAAGACCGGCATGTGGGATATATCACCTCCGGGACCATGATCCCCTTTCAGGAACCTGAAGGCAGCGGACTTGATGCCAAATTTAAGGAAGAGCCTAAAAGAAGAGCCGTTGCCATGGCATTGATTGACAGCAGTATTCCTGCCGGAAAAACCCTTGAAATAGACATCAGGAAAAAAAGATGTGACAGCATTGTGGTCCCCTATCACATGAGTTCGGAAGCACCGCCTTTTGTTCGATCCCTTCCCCAAGACCAGTTAAAAAAAGTTCAATTAAAACAGGGTAACGGAAAAGAGAAGGACAGCCCCTATCCAAAGCTTGCAAAACAACTGATATCAAAGGCGATGGACAATCATACCTGGCGCCAGAAAGAGTGTATTAATCTTATCCCGTCGGAAATGAGCCAGTCTTATGGTTCCAGGCTCTTATCCATCAGCGACCCTGTCAACCGGTATGCCGAACATAAAGAAATCAAGGCCTTTTCACGAGAAGACGTATTTTATTACCAGGGAACCGAATTCATCCGGGAAATTGAAACCCTTTTAAACAAGGAATTTCAGACCTTTCTGGGGTGCCGGAATATTGAATCAAGGGTGATTTCCGGCCAAATGGCCAATACGGCTTTTTTCAGTGCTTATGTGGATTTTCTCAATCGGTCGGACAGGAAAAATGAACAACGACGGATCCGTAAAATCATGAACAATCATATTATCAAGGGCGGCCACTTAAGTGCACAACCCATGGGAGCGCTTCGTGATTTTGTAGCAAGAGATCCCAAAACAGAAAAACCGGCTGTGATAAATTTTCCTGTAGAAAAAGGCAACCCCTATAAAATGGATATTCAGGCCTGTGAAAAAATCATTAAAGACCACCAGCCTGAGTTGGTCATTCTTGGCAAAAGCATGATTATCCATAAAGAACCGGTGGCTGAAATCCGAAGGCTTGTGGATGAATTTGCACCCGATTGCCTGGTGATGTACGACATGGCCCATGTGCTGGGGCTTTATGGGCCGCACTTCCAGGAACCCTTAAAGCAGGGCGCCCATATCGTGACCGGATCTACCCATAAAACCTATTTCGGCACCCAGAGAGGTGTTATTGCCTCTGACTTCAATGAGGATGACCTGGACTACGAACTGTGGGAAGCGGTTCAGAGAAGGACATTTCCAGGAAGCGTGAGCAACCATCACCTGGGCACCATGACAGGGCTTTTGTTTTGTGCCTATGAAATGAATCATTTCAAGGAAGCCTACCAGAAAGCCGTTATTTTAAATGCCAAGGCCTTTGCCGATGCGTTAAAAGAACAGGGCCTGGATGTGGCAGGTGATCCCTCCATCTCTTTTACCGATACCCACCAGGTAATTTTAAATGTGGGTTATGGAAAAGGGGCAAAAATCGCCAGGGAACTTGAAGAAAACAATATTATTGTAAACTATCAGGCAACCCCGGTTGAAGAAGGGTTTACAGCATCAGGCGCCCTTCGGATGGGCGTGTCTGAAATGACGCGGTTTGGAATGAAAGAAAAGGACTTTCAAGTGCTTGCAGCCTTCATGGCAGATCTGATTAAAAACAGATCAAACATTAAAAACGACATTAAAAAATTCCGGGGCAAATTTATTGATATGCTGTTTTGTTTTAAAGAACAGGACATTGAAGAAGCTGAAGCCTCTTTGCTTGGCGCCTTAAGATGACCATCATTTTATGGTTATTGTTATAAAGAATCTTCAACAGGAAGACGGATAATAAATGTGGTGCCGCAATTGTCATGGGTTTCAACCTCAATTTTGCCCTTATACTTTTCCACTATCACGTTCCAGGATATGGCAAGACCCTGGCCTGTGCCTTTTCCCACTTGCTTGGTGGTAAAAAACGGATCAAAGATATGGGTCCGGACCTTTTCCGGGATACCGGCACCGGTATCCTTGATCCGTATTTCCACCCATTTGTCCTTGCATGCTGTGCTGATATGAATTTGGCCTTTGCTTTTCGGTGTTTTACCGAGCTTTTCTGCAATGGCATGACTTGCATTGATAATCATGTTCAAAAACACCTGGTTCAATTCACCGGGATTGCAGGCAATTAACGGAAGCAATGGATCAAAATCACAGGAAAGCTCTGCAACATATTTCCACTCATTTCTTGCAACAATAACGGTATTATCCAGCGCATGATTGATATCTGTCAAAACCCCCTCTTCACCGCCCGGATGTGAAAATTCTTTCATTGACTTGACAATTTTACTGACCCTTTCAAGCCCCTCAAGGGTCTGGTGTATGGCAAGGGGGACTTCTTTTTCCAAAAATTCAAGATCGGTTTCATCCCTTGATGATGCAAGCTTCTCAATGAGTTCAGACCCTACCGGCCCATTTTCTGCCTGTTCTATAAAAGCACCGCAGTCTTTTGAGAATGCTAAAAGGTCGTCAAAGGCATCCTGGATAAACCCTGTATTGTCTGTTACATATTGTATGGGAGTATTTATTTCATGGGCAATACCGGCTGCAAGCTGGCCAATGGATTCAAGTTTCTGGGAATGAACCCTTTCTGCCTCAAGTTTTTTTCGTCCGGAAATATCCAGGACAGTGCCTTGAACCCCGATAAACTCCCCTTTATCATTATATCGGGCATGGGCACTGACCAGCACGGTAACGTAACTGCCATCCCTTTTTTTCATCTCAACTTCATAGGCGGTAATTTTCCCGTCTTTCATCAGCAGTTCAATAACCTTGTCCCGATCTTTCGGGTCTTTATATAAATCGACCATTACAAGGCCCTCAGCTTCTTCAATGGAATCATACCCCAACATTTTAACGGCAACAGGATTGGCCATAATAATTTCTGCTTTTTCATTGGTCCTGTAAAACCCTTCCTGAATATCCTCAAATATGGTCTGAAATTCTTCTTCACTGACCTTTAATGAGTTTTCCGCTCTCTGCCGCTTTGCCAGTTCTTTTTGAAGGCGTGAATATACTTTTGTGTTTTCAATGCAGATGGATGCCATATCGGCAAATCGTTTTAAGACATCCACCTGTTGGTCTGTAAAAATATTATCATCCCCATCAAACCGACCCAGGCCGATAATGCCGGCATAATTTTTCAAAGGAATGGCCACACAGGCTTTGAGTCCCTTAAACACCCTGCCCGGCAACCGATGTTCCCACTTGCCGTAATCATCGACCCTCGCTACATTTTTTGTTGCAAATGCAATCCCGGCCAAACCGTTATTAGGTTTGAGTTTATACCCGATGGCTTTTTCAAATCCGCCGATTCCTATTTGAATTCCCAGTTGATTTGTTTTTGAATCAAACATATGAATAAATCCATGATCGGTTCCTGCAAGCCTTGCTGCATCCTTTACAATTGTTTCCAATAATCGGTTGAGTTCGGTATGATTCATCAACCCTGTGGATAAATCATTCAAGGTTGAAAGATAGGCATTATGCTGACTGATATTTTCCTGATTCTTTTCAAGTTCAAGTATCCTTTGTCTTAACCTGTTGATTTCAGAATCCATGAAGTTGATCCCTTTATATTTTTCACGCTTTTCCAACCAAATGGCAGACCTCTACGGCCAGGGCATAAATAATGTCCAATGGCAGATGCTGAGCTATGGTTTTGTCAAACAGCAGCTTTGCGTCACTTGGAAAATCATCGTCCCCCAGCCAATACAATACAGCAACCGGAATTGTCGGTGTAATTTGAAATTCAAAAGCAGCATCTGCAAGTTCTATGGGAATGCCGCCTAAATTTTCACATTCTTTTTTAAAAAGATCCAACTTCTCCCCAAACCTTGTTGTGATCACATCCACGGGAATGGTGTGCGGCCCCCTGAAAAAAGCAGCACCTCCCGGGATGTCTTTTTCCGACACCCAGACGTTTAGAGGAAGTATGTTCTTTGATTTCATCAAATAGTATAAAATAAACAGGGACAGATACCCATGATAGGTCTTCAACCCTGGCCCGACGGGCCTTACCTCACATGTTTTCAAGTCAACACAATATAGATGCTCCCATATGGTCAGATAATATTGCTCTGTTGTCTTATCATATTTGCAACCGGTTCTTGAAACCACTTCTTCAGGATTTAAAGATTTAAGATCTAAAAAATTAGCTTTATCTATGGGGTCTGTCATATCATCCTCTGGATAAAAAATGTTTTTTGTTTTTCTGTGCCTGTTGATTCTTCTGTAGTATACCAAACTTGCTAAAATGAAAACTTATCCCAGAATTTAAAAGGCTCCTGCTGATGGGCGCCCGGAAGGAAGGGTTTGACTTCAGGGTGCTCTTCCATAAAATCCATTTGAAACGCGATCCGCTTTTTATTAAACCGGTTATGGCTGTCAGCAGCTCTTCTGTATCTTAAGTAATATACATCATAGCTTTTCATATGCTGCTGGCTTTTGAGCTCCATAATATTTTCAAAATTTGTGTGGGTATATTTTAAGAGGGTTTCAAAAGTAGCAAAATAATCAACCCGGCTTTTTTGATGCTGAACAACATGATAATCCGTATAAAAGTCTCTGATAGCAAAGATCCAGGAAAGAT
>JAHJLN010000297.1 GCA_018821715.1 Pseudomonadota bacterium
ATGATTTTAATGCCAGAGATCAGCAGCGGCAGAACCTGACGTTGATTGCCAGTGAATTTTTAGAAGTGGTAAAGGATTTTGATCAGTTTGCATTTTATGAACGCTACGACTTAAAAAAAATAAACGAACTTGTACCTGAAAAAATCAATGAAGTTATCATTAGAAGGTATGAGATGTTGATTCATAATATCCAGTCTTCCTTTGATTCTTATGTGGTAAATACAAAATCATCATCGGAAAATAAAAAACTTGATCAACTTAGAAGCCATTTTTCCATTGTATTTCATATTCTTCAGGTAATGGGCAGCTTATTACATTTATATGAACGCCATTTGTATGACATCGGATTTAAGGATGAATATAAAAAAGTCAGTGAATCTTTATCTGATTTAATCGATCCGGATGTTTTGTTGGATCGGTCGGTTAATTTCTGCCTGTTTTATGCCTGGAAATTTTTGTCATCCGGAAAGGCATTGGCATCCATTGTATTGAATGAAAATATGGAAACATCAAGTTTAAAAGTAGGGATTCCCAAGGATCGAGGCTTTCACAGCCGTCCAAGTCTTCTGGTCGCAAAAATTGTTCAGCACTATGGTGGTGAAGTTAAGATGCTGGTCAACAATGATGTATTTGATGCTGCAAGCGTGTTGGATATCCAGTGGGCAGGTGG
The DNA here is from genome assembly GCA_018821715.1 of Pseudomonadota bacterium. Classification (GTDB taxonomy): domain Bacteria; phylum Desulfobacterota; class Desulfobacteria; order Desulfobacterales; family Desulfobacteraceae; genus Desulfobacula. The sequence goes on from JAHJLN010000297.1 coordinate 671, forward strand.
AAAAATAAAAAAAGAAGAGATAGAAACTGTTGAGTTTAAAGGAGATTTGCGGGCATTGAATGACTTGAAAATTCTTGCCAGTGTGAATTATGGAGAAGACCATATGGGAAAGGGAATTCCCTTGCCAAAAGAATTGTCTTATTTAAGTTGAAATGGTTCATTTAAAAATTTTTGCCATAATTGTTGCTGCAGGTAAGGGGTTGCGAATGGGCTCAAAGATCAAAAAACAATATCTTTGTCTGGGCCGAATTCCAATTCTCGCGCGAACCATAATGCAGTTTGATAAATGTGATCAGGTCGATGAAATTGTTTTAGTTATTCCAGAACAAGATAGAGAATATTGTCAAAAACAGGTTGTTGATCCCTATGGATTTGGGAAAAAAATTCATTTGGTTGATGGTGGAAAAGAACGGCAGCAGTCTGTTTTAAATGGCCTGAAATGGGTTGGTGATACAATAAAGTTGGAAAAACAAACCATTGTTATGATTCATGATGGTGTTCGCCCGTTTGTTGATCAAACCGTGATTGAAGCGTGTATCCAAAATGCCATTGAATATGGCGCCTGCGTTCCTGCTGTTAAAATAACAGATACGGTTAAAGACGTCTGTAAAGATTTGAGTGTAAAAAAAACAGTGGACAGACAATCTTTGTATACCGTCCAGACACCCCAGACATTCAGGTTCGATTTGTTATTGCGTGCCTTTGATCACGCTGTCAAAACTTCTTTTTTGGGAACCGATGATGCGTCATTGGTTGAACATTTAGGCCACAGAGTGGTTATCGTAAACGGTTCTAAATTGAACATTAAAATTACGACGCAAGAAGATCTTGATTTGGGAAAAGTCCTGTTATCCGAAACATAAACAAGCGTTATTCATTAGCAGGATGAAATCCCTTGTGAACAGGCTTTTTAAGGAAATAAAACTTTACTTTAACTATAAATTATGTAACATTTTAGACAAACATGACATTGAATAATCGGTATCTGGTTTATCAAGCAGTTTGTTATTGACTTTGAAATTAAGTTAAGCATAATAATAAAGATTGTCTTTATCCACGCACATAATCTGGAGGGTACCACGATGGCGGAAAAACCTGAAATAAAGATTGGTTATCTTAAAATCACAGATCATCTTATCCTTGGTGTTACTGACCTTAAATTAAAAAAAGGCATGGAGAAGTTTGAACATTGTACTCTCCGACCTGTGGTAAAGAATGGGTGGAATGAAGTGGCGGATGCACTTTCAGTAAAATCTCTTGATGGTGCCCTTATCCTTGCTCCGACAGCAATGGACCTGTTTAAATCCGGTGTTGATTTAAAACTGTTGCTGTTATCGCATAAAGCAGGCAGTATTTTAGTTAAAAGTAAGAATGCCAAAATTGAAAAGATTGAGGATTTCGCAGGGAAAACAGTGTTGATTCCCTATCAACTCTCGGTTCATAATATGTTGTTTTACAAGCTTTTGTCAGAAAAAGGCTTAAAGCCTGGTCGATCTACTGAAAAGGGAATTGATGTTACCCTTGAAGTTGTTGCCCCGTTCCAGATGCCCGAAGCAATAGAATATGACGAAGAGGGTGAAATCGGTGGGTTTATTGTTGCCGAGCCCTTTGGGTCAAAGGTTGTCGCCCAGGGGCATGGAGAAGAATTTTATCTTTCCAAGGATTTATGGCCAAAACACCCCTGCTGCGTTTTTGTCATGAGAAATGAAATCATTGAAAAACATCCTGAAGCGATTCAGGAAATCTGCAACAGTTTTGTAAAATCCGGTCTTGCCATTGATGCGCAACCGGAACCCGCTTCTGTTATCGGCGCAGACTTTCTTTCTCAGGACAAAGAACTTATTAAAAAAGTGCTCACGGATCCACCGGATCGTATCCTGACAGGTGAACTGTTCCCAATCATTAAGGATCTTGATACAATCCAGAAATATATGATGGATGAAATGAAGATCATGACAAGCCTGATCGATCTTGATAAATTCGTTGATACGAGTTTTGCAAAAAAGGCAGGTGCAAAATAGTCAAAACTTATTTTGCAGAATCAATGAATTTATAGATTTGCGAAATTGCTTTTTGACCCCATTGAGCTTTTCCGGATAGTGTTCTGATTTTATTCTCGTTCAGTCGGCTTGTTGTCTCTTCAACACCTAACCCCTGTGTTTTGAACTCAAGAATAATTTTCATGACGGCTGCCTTATATTTCCCCAAATCCTGTTCAGGTGAAATATCAATCCTTATTTTTTGTGTGTCTTCCGGATCATTATTGTCTTGAGAAGATTCTTTTATTGTTTTTGGATCATCAATCAGTTTTGATAAATCATCCATTTGTAATGAAGGAGTAACCTCTTCTTTCGAAATAGGTTCTTTTTCTATCAGTAAAGACAGATTGTCCAACTCCTGGGTCGGCGGTTCGGATTCTGCCGAAGCATCAATGAGTTTTGACAGATCATCAAGTTCAATGGAAGGTTTTGTTTCGGAACCAGTATCGTTTTGATCAATTAAGGCAGATAAGTCATCCATTAAAATGGGCGGGTTTGTCAGATCTCCATCGTCTTGATTTTTATCTGTTGCAGGAACGGTATCAAGAAGTAATGACAAATCATCCAGTTGCTCGGCTTCAGCTGCTGCTGAAAGATCTTCATCAATCAGTTTAGCCAGGTCATCAATTGTATCATCTGCCGCTTGTGTGTCGTCCAGTAACTGGGACAAGTCATCAAGGTCTTTTTCAAAATCTTCTATACTTTCATCTTCTTCCTTTTCTTGGACAAGCAAAGATAAATCATCTGTTTGAAGGCCTTCATTCAAATCATTCAAGGGGTCATCTAAATCTATGGTTTCTTCCAGTTCTTTGTCAAGCATATCAGATAAGTCATCAACCTCAGAAAAGTCTTCCAGCAGGGTGTCATCTTCCAGAAGAGATGACAGATCGGAATCCATTTCATTCAAGGTATCAGGATCTTCAATGCTGTTTGAAAGCTCATCTGGTTCAAGAGGGATGGGGCTATTATCGGTTTCATCGGCAGTTATAATCGTGGCGGCCTGATGGGCAATCTGATGGGCAACCGGGTCGCTTGCACGAAGTTTGTTCATTTCCTGCAATGCATTGGCAATATTATTCATGGCCTCAGCTTTTTTCTCTTCAGCCTCAGCTCTTTTTTCAATGGCAACCGCCTTTCTTTCTTCGGCAACCGCTCGTTTTTCGTGTGCCAAAGCTATCCTTTTTTGCTGATCACCAATGTCATGGAAGAGTGATTTTAAAAGAGCCAAACCGTTATTGCTCAAGCGGATGTCGTCATTTTGAGATGGCGCCACAAGATGGTTGAAAATATTATCTGAATCAGCGTCGACAGTATCCAGCATTTTTTCAATATCGCCGGGAAGTATGCCCATGTCCAGTTTTTCTTGTACCATAAATAGTTTTTTAACCGTTTCAACGGGATAGAAAGGCTGTCCGTCAATAACGTCGGAAGGCATCCATTTTTTGAAGCGTTTAAGCAAAAATTTTACCGTGGCTTTACCTGTATTCAATTCTTGAGCAATGTCCAAAACAGATAATATTTTTTCCGAGGCCATTTTTTTATCCTTGTTAAATTAATTTAACACAGCTTGAATCGACAACTGGTATAAGTTTATTGAATTTTAAGAAATAAATAAAGGCTTGTTTAAAAGAAAAATTTAAAAAAAATTTGTAATTGGTTTTTTCCTTCCGATAATAGTCTGGTATTTTAAGAGATAAAAACCAAAGGGCCAAAAGAAATTTTTACTTGTTTTCTATACAAATAATCGTACAAAAAAGAAATGGACAATTAAGTAAATCGTTTGACACTGTTTTTTTATATTGTTATATTTGTGGCAAGCATAAATATAAATCGTAATTCGCTCTACTTTATTGATCAAAGAAAACGTACCATTTAGCCGATTGTTAATTATCTGCTATAGGCAGAAAGAAAAAAGAAATTCCAACCAAATTTGAATGGCAGCATAAGCCTCCTTGCTGCCCATGGGAGGGTAAAATGGCCGACAAAGCAAATCCAAAATCTTTAATAAGTCATGTTGATGCAGTAAAAAAAGGGAAACGAGTTTTTGAAGACGCTTTTCAGAGTGTCTCCAGAATGATCCTTGACGCGGGGATTCAGAAAATTACCGTCAAAGGGAAAACAACGTATCAGTTTGATTTGTTCAGCCAGAGGAAAAAACATCTGGTCGGGATGTATGATGAAATAAACAGTTTTGTTTCTTTTGTGAAAGATGCTTCCGAAGGCGGATCATCAAGAGAGATGGCATTTGTTCTGGTGGGGGAACCCGGTAATGGCAAGACTTTTTTTGTAGAATATCTTTGTGCCAGGTACAGAGAATTTCTCAGCATACCCGTAAACAGAAAGTATACATTCAGATATATTAACCTGGATCAGATTGGCGGTTACGGCAAAATCAATTATATTGAATCCCAGACCTACGAAGATCCCATGATTATGGCCATGAGTCTTCATGAAACCAAAGATCAGTCAAAAGAGTTTATTGCCAAAAAATTCAAATTTACTGCCAGTCAGATTGAGGCCATTTACAGGAAATATCGTCCGTTGGGTGCCTGCTCAGCCTATATCCTCAACCAGATCCGGGAGCATACAGACAATGATATTACAAAAATGATGTCATTTATTGAGGTTATCCCTGTGCCGTTAATTGAAAGTCTTGGCACGATAACCGGTAAATATCCGGCTAAAGATAAAATCACCTCCTCTGCCGTGGATCTCATGGGCGAAGAGTCTATTCAAAGGCTTCTTCATATTTCCGATTCCAATAACCCCTATCGATTTGATTTGAGAAGAGGGGCTCTGGCAAGAGTGGCAGGCGGCGGTATCCATTTCAGTGACGAGATTTATAAAAACAAGAAAGATCTGGTACAGGTGTATCTTGGCGTAATTCAAAACCGGATGATAGAAATGGATGGTTTTAAATGGCCCATTGACACATTGATTATTGCTACCAGTAATAATTCTGAATTTGACACCTTTCTTTCTGAAAGAGAGGAAGCACCCATTGTTGACAGGTGCAGAATCTGTTATGTCGCACATAATACAGATTATAAAATTCAGAAAACATTAACAGAATATTCCATTGGTACGGATATAAAACGGTCCCTTGATTCAAAAGTGCTGCACCAGGACCCCAATTTGAATTATGCCGCTTCTGTCGGGGTTGTTTTGACAAGACTGCCCAGATCCGACAAGTTAACCCCTGTAGAAACAATGAAGCTTGCAGCAGGAGAGATTGCCGGAGAAAAGAGCCTTAAAACCCTTGCGGAATTGATTGATTCTCTAAACCAGGATACGGATATCACCAAGCGGTTTGGTCAGAAAGGTCTGGGCCAGAGGAACCTTGGACGGGCGGTACAACTCCTGTTGGAAAGTTCTGAAACCAATGAAGGCCAATGTATGTTTGCCCTGGATATTTTCAATGCCTTGGAAAGAACGGTTCTTGATTATGTTCAGGAACCCTCGGACAGGGCAAAATATAAGGAAGACCTGAAAATTGCAAGGGGTCTTTATCGTGAAAGAATCATGACCGAGATGTTCAACGCCTATATGGATGAACCTTTGGCCATTAAAAAGGATGTCATGAATTATGTAAACATGATCATTGGGGTTGATGCAGAACATCTTGGTCCTGACATGATGTGGAAATACAAGGATCCCCAGACCGGAGAACTGCGAGCCCTTAAAATTGACGAAAGATATATTAAAAATGTTGAAGAGCGACTTGGCCTGAAAACTGAGGAGCAAAGGGCTTCTTTTAGAAATTCTATCCGAAAGATTTATGGGCAGAAACTTTCTGTGGATGCAAATTATGATTTCATGGATAACCTTGAGCTTGTAAAAGCAATTACCGATGTCAGGCTGAAATCAGACATCGCCGGTGCCGGCTCCTTGATCGGTGCCCTTGCAAACAGGACCAATGAGGAAAACCAAAAGCTCTATGACAGAATGACATATACCATGAATGAAAAGTTAGGGTATTGCAGAACCTGTGCCCAAAAAACTATTGAATATTTCTGTAGTCAAGAAGATGATAAATAACCAAGGGAGGTAAAACCTTATGATAACCCTTGATGAACTTCTTGAAAGAGATAGAAGAAGAGAAGAAGACGGATTTAAAAGAAAAATCCGGATTGGAAGAATTGTAAAGCCTGGAGCAGGCGGCAAAGAAAAAATTATTATCGTTCCAACAACTGTTGAGGAAAAGTTTGTTCATGATGAGATAAACCTTGACCAGGAACCGGGTGAAGGAGAACCCACCGGCGGAACCGGAGAGGGAGAAGAGGGTGATATCATCGGAGAACAGCCTGTTCGTCCGGAAGAAGGGGAGGAAGGAGAAGAAGGTGCCGGAGAAGGCCCTGGAGAAGGTCAGGGTGGGGACCATGAACTGGAATCCAATGCCTATGAGCTTGGCAAGGTATTATCACAGGATTTTCAACTGCCCAATTTACAGGATAAAGGCAAAAAAAGAACACTGGCAAGATATGTTTATGATCTCACGGACAAGAACAGGGGGGTGGGTCAGATTCTGGATAAAAAAGCAACCCTGAAAAAGATCGTTGAGACCAATATCACCCTTGGAAATATCCCGGATATCTCAAATATCGATGCAACAAAATTTATCATTTCTCCCCATGATATGATTTACAGAATTTTATCCAGGGAAAAAGCGTTTGAGTCACAGGCGCTTGTCTTCTTTTTAAGAGATTATTCAGGATCAATGGGGGGAAAAGTAACCCAGACCGTTGTCTCCCAGCATGTCATGCTGTATTCCTGGCTGTTGTATCAATATGAAAAACAGGTTGAAACAAGATTTATCCTTCATGATACGGAAGCCAAGGAAGTTTCTGATTTTTATAAGTATTATTCTTATAAAGTGGCGGGTGGTACCAAAGTATTTACTGCTTTTAAAATGGTGAATGATATTGTTGAACGAGAAAATCTGGCACGGGATTATAATATCTACGTTTTTCATGGTACGGACGGAGATGACTGGGATAAGGAAGGGAAACAGACCATTGCTGAAATTGAAAAGATGTTTAATTATGTCGCCAGAATCGGTATTTCCATTGTTGAACATTCCTATGTCGGCTCAAAGCAGACGGAAGTGGAAAAATATTTAAAATCATCAGGCATCCTCGAAAAGCACAGTAATTTGATAAAAATGGATGTGTTGGATGAAAATGCAGATGATTCAAGAATTATTCAGGGCATAAAACGACTTATTTCATAAAAAAGTGGTTGCTTAACCCGAAAGTGAGACTCCTATGGAACTTGTAAGTCAACATGTCAAAGGCATAATGGAAGAATGTAAATTAAGGGCCCGTGATCATGGCTTAAAGTTTGATGATGAAACCCTTGAATATATCGTGACCAATCGGGATATGATTGAACTGAGTCCCAAAGTAATGATACCCACTTTATATGACTACTGGGTGCATGATGTAAGAGTTCTGTCAGGAAAAGGCATGTATGAAGCCTATCCTTCCAATCCATATGAAACGGTTATCAATACCCGGCCGGCGATTTCATTTTATAATGATAATAACCCTGACTGGCTCAATGTCATGATTTTCTACCATGTGCTGGGCCACATAGATTTTTTTCAAAACAATCTGTTTTATAAAAACACATGGGATATTGATCTGACCGGGCAGGCATTATCGGATAAACGGATGATTGCGCACCTTCGGTCTGAAAAAGGCAGATGGGTTGATTATGCCATTGAGTTTTCCCGGGGGATAGATAACCTGGTGGGATATCATAAGGAACTCAATTACAATATTATGAATGAAACCCGTCAGCAATTGAGTAAAACG
>JAHJLN010000298.1 GCA_018821715.1 Pseudomonadota bacterium
ACAACCAATAATAAATTTTGAGATAAGTATGTAGAAGCCTAGGTTGATTGTTTTCGGACGCGGGTTCAACTCCCGCCGCCTCCACCAATTCACAGCCCTTAAACCCAGTGTTTTCGGGCTTTTCCGTTTCTGGAATACCGCAAAAAAGGTGCTGGCTATGTGCTGGATGTAGAATACTATCCATTTTTCTTCTTTCCGGGGAAATCCAATACATCAGCACCTGTTTTTCTTTAAATAATAAATTGCGCCATATCAGATGATTCTTTTTCATCCATTTGACAATAGCGATCTATTTGGCCATAAATTTTTTACGCTGTTCCAGCCATTTTTGATAAGCTTTGTTGTCCTTTTTCTTGAATTCATGGATCGCTTTTCCCACCTGGCAGGACTTAAGACTTGCGCTGTCTGTGGCCATATCGCGTCGAAAACACCCCCAGTTGCCCTGGATGCAGGGAGGACCCGGGTTGTCGCATGAAGGGCTGCTTTTCTTGGTAGGGGCCGGATGGTAGCGGCATCCGGATCCCATGATCGTATGACGGCTGCACAGGCAGTTTAATACATCGATATTCCCGCTTCTCTTTAACAATACTTCAATGGCCCGTGCAGCTTTTTGGGATAATTCTTTGATCTTGGGCGTGCTGTTGGGGGGCAAAGGTTTGGGCAGGGCGCCGCATGCCTGTGCATTGGCTGCCATGGTTTTTTTATAGAAAGAAGGATTGGTCAAGGCTTCACAGACCAGTTGGTCCTGTAGTTGCTGATTTTCTATTTTTCCCAGTTGGCATGCGCTGTTTTTGCCCTGCCAGCCGGCCATCTGCTCAAGCACCTGGGCTCTTAAGTCCAGATAGCTTCTAAAGGCAAGGGCTTTGCGGGCACAGGGCATGGACGAATAGGTCTGGTTTCCTGAAATCAGACCTGAAACTTTATCATAGGCATGACTGGAGCCTTCCTTGACTGTATCAAAAAAACTTTTGTCTTTTACCTGGTTCATATAGGACTCAAAATTGCACTTGCTGTTGTACCAGGCATCCTTCATCTCTTCGTAGAATTTGTCCTGGCTTTTGTCTTTTTGCTCTTTTTGATACCATTTTTCCAGATGGCTCATGATGGCCTTGTCAATTTCTTTTGCATCTAAGTTGATGGGCTTGCCGCGTAAGGCCAGACGTCTGTTTTCAGGGGTTAAAAATTCTTTGTATCCTTTTGGGTTGGCTTCAATTCGACTGCGCAGGGAGGTTCTCAAATAGTTGGCACCCCTGCCGCTGAGAATATCATTCACCTGGGAGATGGTACCGCCTTCTTTTCTCAATTTTCTGTATTCATCCATAAAATCAACCGTTTCACTATTGATCAGGGCACCTCTCAGGGCGTTCAGGGTTTCATAATAGGCTTTCACCGCAGGCCAGCCTGGAATTTTATTCACCATGGCCATGGTCGCACTTTTCATGGTGTTAATGGCGGCTGACCGGGCCATTTCAATGGCTTTGGCATCTGCATTGGGGACACTGAGCTGTCCGGCAAGGTCGGCAAACTTTGCGGTCTTTTTTTTCAATGCATTGATATCATTGTCGTCCAGCAAAACCACCATCCGGGCATACTCTTGTTTCCAGGCCGCTTGTTCTTCCGGGGTCATTTTAAGGGGATTATACCCTTTGAGTTTGTGTTCAATAGCTTTTCTACCCAGTTTGGACAGGCAGTCTCCAGTCACACAGGATTGGAGCATGGATTTTGTGGAATCCCATAGAGCGCCCTTGACAGTGTCTTCCCAACCATTTTCATCCGCATTGATTTTCAGTTTCATGGCCTTGTCGTAGTAGCCCTGGGTTTTGTCATAATACTCTTTTGCCTGGGCAATATGTTTTTCGCCCATAAGAAGGTCTGATGCGGTTTTGGTGGCCAGCTGGCCCACCACGTTCCTTAGGTCTACGCCATCGCCAAAATTAATGTTGACCTTGCGCATGTTTTCAAGTGCCAGATCGACGTCATCCTCACAAGCTCTTTTTTCCTTGCCTGCGGCACAGGCCGGGGAAGGAGAAATCATGGCAAGAAGGTATTGAGAAATCATGGCCCTTTTTGCTGAATCGTTTTTGCCCTCAAGTTTTTTTAAAAGTTCGGCCGGTATTGAAATCTGTTTCAGGGTAGGTACTTCAAGGTTTTGTTCATACTGATCTTGATGTATTTTTTCAATGGCTTTTATATCTTCATCATAGTCTGGCAGGGATTCGAGAAATGCGTCTGCCGCGTCATTTTCTTCCTGTTCAAGTCTTGCCATATCCGGGACCGCCAGCGTGATGATACGGTGCAGCACCAGGCGGCCGTTCTTGGTGCTGTCATACATGCAAAGCTGGTATCTGCCCGGTGTTTCAGGCATGAGAAAAGAAAAATCACCCGAGTCTTTACCGCGCAGATCAACCCGGTTGAGGGCAGCGTCTCTTGCAACGGCTGAATCTGTATTTTCCAGAATAATTGCTTCGGGCAGGATACCGATCCATGCACTTGGGTCATAGGCAATGGAAGCTGTAAAACGGCCTGTTGTGTGCATACCGGCATACAGATCCTTATTTTGTGCAAAATACGCCTGAAGGTCAACTGCCGGCTGGTGGGAGGCCTGATATTCTTTATCAAGGCGGACATTAACAATACAAATGGCGGCTGAGTCCGGAAGCGTTGAAAATGCTTCTTTGCCGGTGCCCTCCCAGAAGCAGACACGATATTCACCAGGTTTGACCGGCGCAGTAAAAGTGGTTTGTATGACCCTGTCCGGGCTATTTTTGATGACTTCCGGGGGATGGATAAATCCGATATTTCCCTGGCTATCTTTTCCGGCCAGGGCCCAGGCCAGAGTGTTTTTCCAGGTTGAGGAGGGGTGAAGTTCTAGTGTTGTAAGCCCATTCGGTATGAGGTCCGAATCTGTCACACGAATATCTGCATTAGGGCTGAGTGCTAAAGGTGCAGTCAGCCGGATGGGGTATGTTGTCTGAAGGCCGTCGATTAAAAGCTGATAATTGCCGGGTTCAACATCTACTGAAAGGGTTGCTTGAAAAACATTTTCTTTAATTTTTTTGAATCCTGCTTTAGCCAATGACCCTGGCTGATTGTGGATGGTATTGATATCTTCGGCATAAAGATACACTGTTTTAAATTCTTGTGAAAATCCAGGCTCAGGATTAGTGGTTGCCGTGAGTACAAGATTTCCTTTGGAAAAGGCAGATTCAGGTGTTGTTATTGTTGTATGTAAAACATCTTCCACCGTGAATTCCATCTGGGTGATAAGGCTGGGTGGTCCGGCCTTGGTCCATTGCAGGGTATCGTAGGCATAAAGAACGTAACTGCCGGGTTCCGGAGCCGTCAGGGTGATAATGTCCTTGTGAAAATCAAGTTCTTTCACGGTCAGGGCCTGTTTGAGGGCCATGGCCAGAGAGGCGGGCGCATCTCCTTTGGGGAGCAGAACAAGGCAGGCGGTCACGGTTTCAGGGAGTGAATAATTGATCAATATCTCCTGTTTGGGCACAAACCGGTCGGCAAACAGATTAAACTCGGCAAAGTCTGCATCTTCGAGCAGGGTCTTCTGTCCAAAGGCGGCAATTGCCTCAGGGCTTATGGAAGAGTCGTCAGGATCAGCATCAGGCCGGGGCATATCTGCTTTTTCATAAAAGGTGACGCTTGTCTGAGCCATAGGTTCATCTTTGCCCTTATTATAAAAGAGAATCTGGTAAGTGCCGGCTTCTTTGGGAGCCGTAACACTGACCGGATAATCCATATACTGCTGGTAAAGATTTTTTTTCAACACCTCTTTATCGTCTTTCATGAACCGAACAAATCCGTATTCCGGAATCCCGGCAGCTGGTGGAAATGTCTTAAAATTAAACGATTCTTTTGTCTGGTACGGCGCCTGTGCCACCTGGATAAGGGCTCCGGCCTGTGTTTTCGGGACAATAGACAAAGGGCGGGCTGCGCATAATTGGCTTTGATTGTAGACCGCAAGAAAGTATTGTCCGGGAATTAAGGGGGCGGTGATATCAAACCAGCCGCTTCCATCAGCATACCGGGTAGCATCCAGGCTGACAGCGGATTGTTTGTTCCTGACATATCCGGCTTTATATGTCGTCATCTGCAAATAATCGCGATTCAAAATATAGGCATTCAGGCGACTTGCATCAGCGCCTACATGAATGCCTGCCCGGATATTTGATCCCGGCAGAAAGGATGTCTCGGGCAGAACAAGCTTTACTGTATCGTTGCCTTTAACTTGCACCACGGCCAGTTTTTTTTCAGAAACCTGTGATTTAAGGGCACGCCAATGGGGGTAATAGAGAATATCATAACTGCCCCCTGTCTCGGGCAGGGTCATTGTCAGGTTTGATTTGCCGGAAAAGTTTTTGTTCATTGAAAGGGCATGGTTTAACCCATGCCTGATGTCCTGGGGCACAAACCATGACGGTACCACAAGACAATAGGAATCCGGATTTTTTGCCGCATCAAGCCCAAATCCTTTGCCTGCAATTTCAATTTTCTGTTTTTTATCAAATACCAGGGGCGAACCAGATCTGCTGAATTCCTTTACCAGTGCTACCGGCTGCGGATCACCAACCACAAGGTCAACCTTGAGCAAAAGCTGCCTGTCGCTGCTGTCCTCGCTGAAGATGCGCAACTGATATTTTCCAGGCTCCTTTATTCGATACGTTATCCGGGTAAATTCTGTTTTTTGTTTTATATACCAGTATGTTATATGCTTTTTAGAGTCATCAGGGGCATCTTTTTTGAACAAGCCTACCCAGGGACGTTTTCCTTTTACACCAGCAAGCCATTCCTGAGTGTTGTGGACAACCCCATTAAATTCAGCTCCCGGTGCCAGGGCCGTACTCCCCAGACCTGGATATCCCCGGGTCTCTACCTTGAGTTTTCCCGCCCATTCAACCGGTTTTTGTATGGTGATTTTTTTTTGGGTTAAAAAAAGGCCGTTGCTGTCATAGACATTAAGGATATATTCTGCCGGTACTTCGGGTAGTTGAATCTGAAGATTATTGTCCAGTGCGGGGGCTGGAAAAAGAATCGGTAAGCTATCCTGACGTTTTTTTTCTTTTTCGTCTGAAGATGGGTCAAGGGGGGTAAGGTGCAGCCATACGCCGCCTTTTTTTTTCTGGGTGATACGACACTCAAGTTGCTGACCGGGGTGAAAGACGTCTTGATAAAGGCCCAAAGCATCTTCTTCGACGAGGGTCAGGGCACCAGCCAGGGGAGTGTCCTGTTTATTCTTCAGAGATGCAATCTTCTTTTTTAACAGTTGATGTCGTGTATTGTCAGCCGGTGGATGCTTTTCCCATATAAGATCAAGGTATTGATAAACCCGTCTGGCTTCGGAGAAAATACCGACCGTCTCAAACTGTTGTCCTGCATCCAGCAGTTTGTCCTGCAAAACGATGGAATGTTCGGGCAGGGTTTTAACCGATTGTTTCAAGTCCTGCCGGTATTGTTGAATATCTGCCTGAGCCGGAGAACTGCTGCCGCACACCAATATCATAAAACAAACAAACAAGATGGTGATACTTTTTTTTGGGGTGTTCATTAAAATACCTCTCATTTTTTTATATCCAAAGGTTCTGCTTATCTGAAGAATAAACCAGGGAATCCTGTGTCATCTCACCTATTCGATGCTTTGTTGAATTGTCCTTGTAAGGGCCGACGATGGCTTCGACAATGGGGTGAATGGTTTCGTCAGCAATAAGATGAGATACATAACCGAAAAGCCATGTCAAAATTCGTTCATCCGTTTCCAACAGTTCCTTCTTTGACAAAATTTCACCAAGTTCATCATGGCCGTATAATACTATAAACAAAGGTTAAAAACATAAAACTGATTTTCATTTTAATGGTATGTCTTTTCTAAATTATCAGTTGTTATCTGATAAGTCCCAACCAATCTCTTCCACATGTCTTCAAGTTTTTTATCCAGGATCTCAACTGCTTCATCATATTCATCCTGTGTTATTTCACCATTTTTTAATCGTGATTGAATTAGAAACAATTCGTTGTCATACCATTTATCCGGATCAAAATTATATGTCATGACAGGTTGACCTTTTCAATTCAAAACGGTGTAAAAATTTCTTTTCCATCCCTGGCGTCAAATAAAATCTGTGAGACTTTCCTGACATCATCTGTATCATGAAATCCTTTGATAAAATCCCCATTATTTCCCGATGAATTGACCACTGAATTAGAACGCTGATTTTCAATACACTGCCGGATCTCGGCACGTTTTTCTTCAGATAGATACACGAAGATCTCCTTTTTCAGGTTATGACGAATGTGGAACTGAGTTTGTTATTGGTATATTGCACTTGGGGGAGGGAATTTCAAGGACTTTTGAGTTTCATGATTTCTTTTTGTTGCCATAACTGTATTCAATGGGCATCCTTCCTGTCAGGGCCGCTACCACTTCATAATTGATTGTACCGGCCTGAACAGCAATATCATCGGATGTAATTTTTTCATTTCCCTGTTCTCCCATAATTACCACATCATCCCCCATGGCTGCACCTGGGATATAGCCGACGTCAATCATGGTAAAATCCATGCAGACCCGTCCTGCAACAGGGGCTTTGATTCCTTGAACCAGCATGTGGCCTTTTGAGGACAGCTGTCGGCTGTAACCGTCTGCATATCCTATGGGCACTGTGGCAATTTTTGTCGGGTGCAGTGTCTCATAAGTACTGCCGTAACTTACCTTGAAATTTTCTGGTACCAACTTTAAGTGAATGATTTTTGATCTGATGGACATGGCTGGTTTCAAGTTGATCACTGTGTGGTCCACCTCATTGGAAGGCCACAATCCGTAAAGACTGATCCCTGCCCGCACCATATTGTAATGGGTTTTGGGAAGTTCAATTAAAGCCGCACTGTTGGCTGCATGGCAAATCTTTGGTTTGGCGTTGCGCGAGGAAAGCAGATCAAGCAGGATGTTGAAACTTTTAATCTGCTCCATGGCATGGGTCTTATCCTTTGCATCGGCATTGGCAAGATGGGTATAGACCCCTTCAACGTACAGGCCGTCCAGGGCCATAATGCGAATCATGTCGGTTAAGATTTTTTTTGGCTCAGACATGAAACCCAGCCGGCCCATTCCCGTATCGACCTTGATATGTGCCTTGACAACAAGGTTATTGTCAAGTGCTGCCCTTGAAACAGCCTTTGCCGTTTCAAGACAGGAGAGGCTTATCCTGACATCCTGGTGCGCAAGCCAGGGGATATCAGCCGGCATCATATCTCCAAAAATAAGGATGGGTGATGTGATGCCGGCTTCACGCAGGGTAACTGCTTCAAAAAATCTTGCAACTGCGAGAAAACAAGCCCCGTTCTCCAATGCTGTGCGCGAAACATTCACCGCCCCGTGGCCATATGCATTGGCCTTGACCACTGCCATAAGCCCTGTGCCGGGCCGGCATCTTTGTTTCAATGCCCGGATATTATGCGCAACAGCATCCAGGTCCACATGAACGGTTGTTCTGGAGGAAAAATTGCTTTTAACTGGAAGCATGGTATTTGTCATGCACCCAGATAGGCTTTCTTTACATCCGGGTTATTGAGCAGATCATCTGCAGGCCCTTCAAGGACAAGAGAACCGTTTTCAATGACATACCCTCTTTGGGCGAATTTCAGTGCAAGCCTTGCATTCTGTTCAACCAGCAAAATAGTGGTACCCAGCTTGTTGATTTCCTTTAGCGCATCAAACATTTCAAGCATAAGAAGCGGTGCAAGCCCCATAGAGGGTTCATCCAGGAGCATGATTTTTCGGGCGCTCATGTAACCTCTTCCAACGGCAAGCATTTGCTGTTCCCCGCCTGAAAGCGTTCCTGCAAGCTGGTCTTTTCTCTCTTCAAGTCTGGGGAACAAATCAAAAACCCATCGTTTATCCTTGTTGATCTGATCCGTATCTTTTCTGGCAAAACAGGCAAGGATGAGATTTTCCGTAACCGTAAGATTGCCAAAAATTCTCCTGCCCTCAGGTACATGGGAGATCCCCAGTTTTGAGACAACTTTATCTGCAGTGTATTTAAGGACATCTTTACCTTCAAATTCCAGAACAGATCCGGGTTCTGCCGGCACCATTCTGGAAATAGCCCTTAAGGTTGTACTTTTCCCGGCACCGTTGGCACCGATAATGGTTAAGATTTCACCGGCTTCAACTGAGAAATCAATCCCGTGAAGTGCTTTTATATTTCCATAGGAAACATTTAAGTCTTTTATAGTTAGCTGCATCAGGTTAGATCCTCCTTGCCAAGGTAAGCTTCAATCACTTCAGGATTGTTCTGTATTTCTTCTGGCGGCCCTTCTGCGATCACTTCACCAAACACCAGTGTTTGAATGTACTGGCAAAGTTCCATCACAAATTTCATCCTGTGCTCGATCAAAAAAATGGCAACCTTGAAATCCTGGTGGACCTGTCGGATAATTTTAATCATTTGAACCAGTTCATCCGGGGTCATGCCTGCCGTGGGTTCGTCTATGAATAAAATTTTCGGGTTGGTCGCCATGGCCCTTGCCATTTCAACTCTTCTCTGGGCGCCATAGGGCAGGTTTGTCACCAGTTGATCGGCATGCTGCTTGATATCAAACAATTCAAGCAGGCGATAGGAATTTTCTTGAACTTTTGTTTCCTGGTCACGGCATTTTTTTGTGTTGAAAAATGATCCGATCAATCCATATGACAGCTGTGAATAATGGGCCATTTTGATATGGTCCAGCACATTCATGTGGCGCCACAGCGCCAGGTTCTGAAATGTCCTGCCCAATCCTCTGGCAGCAATTTCATTGGTTTCAAGCCCTTTGATATTTTTATTCTCAAGGGCAATCGTGCCTTCGGTCGGTGTATAAACGCCTGTAATCAGGTTGAATACCGTAGTTTTTCCGGCACCGTTGGGCCCGATAAGCCCTGTAATCTGCTGGGGTTCGATATTTAAATTATACTGATTAACCGCTCGAAGCCCCCCAAAATAATGTGTCATATTGTTTACGCTGAGCAATGCTGACATCTTAGACTCCTTGTTCTCTTTTGTGTTTAGACCGTAACAGTCTTTTGGCATTGATCTCTTTAAAGGAAATCAGTCCATAGGGGCGGAAAATCATGACAAATATTAAAATTAAAGGAATAATGATCCATTTAAAGAGTTCAAGCGGTCTTAAGGCTTCACCCAGAATATTGATACTCACAGCTCCGACAATGGAACCGACAATGGAGTTGAGTCCGCCGAAATAAACCATGGCAAGAATCTCGGCAAGACGGTTAATGCTGAACATGCCGGGGTTGATATAAGCCAGGACATGGGCGAATAATCCACCGGCAATCCCGGCCCAGAAGGCACCGAAGGTAAAGGCTGTCATTTTGGTTTTCCGGGTTTTTACGGTCATGGATTCCGAGGCTGCCTCATCATCCCTGACAGCATTCAAGGCTTTTCCCATGATGGAGGTGACAAAATTGTGAATCACCCAGATACATAAAACAGTCCAGACAAAAATAATGGGCAGGGGCGCATAGTCGGGCTGTCCTCCCATTCCCCTGGCACCGCCGATAAAATCAAGATTTTCCACTGCACTCTTTATGATAAACATGAAAGCAAGGGATATAATGGCCAGATAATCCCCCCGGGTCCGAAAAGAGGGAATTGCCACCAACAGCGACCCCAATGCGGCTGCAACCCCGCCTGCTATCAGGGCAAAGGGAAAGAGAAAGGGGCCGAAGGCCGGGGGTAAAACAGCAGGGCCAAAGGTTTTATCATCTACAAAAAAATAAAGGGTGATGATGGAGGATACATAGGCACCCAGCGCCATGAATCCTGGATGTGAACAGGAAAATTCCCCCTGGTATCCATTGATAACATTTATACTGATGGTTAAAATGATGGAGATCAGGGTCAACTTAACCACGAGCACCCTGTAATCATTGATTCCTGCCCATAAATGAAGGACGCCGTAGAAAAAAGTCAGATGAAGAACGGCAGACAGCCATAGCGGCATTTTTTCAAGCAGGGCAGCCGCAGGATTGGTGATAAATTGGGTTGTTTTTGCAATTAAAAGAACCGGGATCACAAATACGATGATGTCATAACCCATCACCCCGGGTATCATCAACGGATCTTTCAGCATAATCAGCGCGCCGAATAAAACCGGTATTTTGGGCAATCCCAGATAGTAAGAGATATAATCGTACCCCCAGAAATACTCAATTAAAACTGCTGCAAGTATTCCCAAAAGCCATCCCAGCATCGGCACTGTGGAAAACATATTTTTAAATTTTCTTGCTATTTCCATGTAACTTTTCCTGTATATATCAGTTAAAGAATTAAAGCCTTAATTTGGTGCTGTGTTCCATTCCAAAAAAGCCCCTCGGTCTGTAAGTCAGAATGAGAAGAATAATGGAATAAGCGATTAAGTCCCTTAAGGTTGACGGGAAAATCGTGGCAACAAATATTTCGATAAATCCCAAAAGGTATCCGGCAAGTGCGGCCCCTTTTATGGAGCCCCGTCCACCCAGAATGGCTGCAACAAACGCCTTCCATCCAATAATAACCCCCATGTAGGGGTCCAGTATCGGGTAGGCCTGGCCATAGAGAATCCCTGCAACTGCAGCAAGACCTGCTCCCACGGCAAAGGTCAAGGGGGCAATGGTGTTGATGGAAACCCCCATCAATGGAACAGCAAGAAAATCATAAGACATTGCCCTCATGGCCATTCCCCATTTTGTTTTCTGAATAAAGGCATGAAGGGCAAGCATTAAAAGAAGTGACAGGATAATGATCATCACTTTAACATTTGTAAAATAGACCCCGCCGATATTGTAGGCAATTGATTCCATCAATGGGGGAAAACTTAACCTTTTTGCCCCCAGCAGGATTAAAATACCGGTTTCAAAAATAATGCCGATCATCAGGCCGGTAATGGCTGCAGAGGCACGGGGAGCGGATCTTAAGGGCCTGTATCCTGCCACTTCAACAAAAACGCCGATCCAGGATGCAAGAAACATGGTGACAACAACCGTGGCGACGAAAATAAGGGGTCCGGGTAAAAAACCTGAAAATAATGCAAGAAAAAGGGTTGCGATTCCAAAGCCGATATAGGTGCCCACCATAAAAATATCACCATGGGCAAAGTTAAACAGCATTAAAACACCGTATACCATAGAATAGCCAATAGAAATTACAGCGTAGAAACTTCCTCTTTGGAGTGCATTAATCAGGTTTTGAATAATAAATTGTACAAAATCCGTTAAAGCTTCCATTCACCAACTCCTGTTTTGTTAGTAGACGTATGGGCTGCTGCACAAGATGTGCAGCAGCCATATTATTCATTAAATAATACCCTTTGACCGGTTAGGGGCAACTGGATTTATAAAATTCATATTCACCATTGTTATTGATTTTTACAATTACAGCACATTTGATGGGATCACCTTCTTCGGTAAAGGTCATGTTTCCAGTGATGCCGGCAAAGTTTTTGATTTTTGCAAGGGCATTTCTGACACCTTCCCTGTCTTTTTCAATTTTTCCGGTAATATTTCCATAGTCCTGGATTGCCTGCTGGGCAAGGCGGAGCGCATCCCATGTCAGGGCTGCAACATCATCGGGTACATAGCCGTAAGTTTTTGTATACCTGTCGATAAAGGCTTTTGTGGCACCTTTTGCACCGGCTGCAGCATAGTGGGATGAAAAGAACTGTCCAAAACATGCTTCACCGCAAAGCTCTATGGTTTCGGCAGATCCCCAGGAGTCGGATCCCACAATCGGACCTTTCCATCCAAGATCTTTGGCCTGCCGAACGATTAGCGGAACTTCATTGTAGTATTGGGGGGTAAAAAGAACCTGGGCACCGGATTTAACGATTTTGGTCAATTGGGAAGAAAAATCAGTGTCTTTTGTTGTAAAGCTTTCATAGGCGGTAACAGAGCCTGGGCCATGTTTTTTTTCCCATGCCTGTTTAAAAACTTCAGCCAGGCCTTTGGGATAGTCAGAGGCAACGTCATAGAGAACAGCGGCTTTGGTAAATCCAAATTCTTCTGAAATAAAGTTTGATACAACAGGTCCCTGGAACGGGTCAAGAAAACACCCTCGAAACACATAGGGTCTGTCAAGGGTGGTGTTGGGGTTTGTGCTCCAGGGGCTGATCATTACTGTCTTGTATTTGTTGGCAACTTCGCCCGCCGGAACAGCCTGCTTTGAAGATTGAGGACCAATAATGGCAAGGACATCATCCTGGGTGATCATTTTCGTGTTTGCCTTTACTGCGGATTCAGCTTTGGACTCATTGTCTTCAATAACAAGTTCAACCTCATACTTTTTACCGCCGACGTCAAGGCCCCCGGCTTTTTCAATGTCGTCAAGCCATAGCATTGCAGCATATTTGGACCCTTCACCGACTTTTGGAATGTCACCGGTCATTGGCGCATTGATACCAATTTTAATAATGGTTTTTCTAGCACTGAAAGCAGATGTAGAGAACATCATGGCTAAAACAAATGTTACAGTCACTAAACAAGCAATCTTTCGCATACTACCTCCTTTAGGTTAAATTTCTTTTACGCCCGCTAATGGAAAATCGCTTCCGGGTTGCATCTTTTCACAAAACGTGCCAGAAAGGTCAAGGGGGTTGGATTGTAATAAATCACGTTTAAAATCAATATGTTATGTAATTATTTTGAATCAGCCGGCCTGAGCCGGCTTAAGATTGTTCATGGGATGGCGTGTCAGTATGACCCGTTTTTATTTTCAGTTTGATAGATAGGCGGGAATATCGGGTATCAATATGATTTTTTTTACTGATGGGTCAAAATGGCGCATATGGGTCAAAACAACCCGATTCATGAAGGGAACTCTGCCTGTGCCTTTAGCTTTCGCTGGAGGGTTTTTCTGCCGATCCCCAGTATTTTGGCGGCTTTTGTCCGATTGCCGCCCACAGTTTCAAGTACCTGGCGGATATGGTGTTCTTCAAGACATGACAATGACCAGAGACGTCTGTCTTCAGGGGGATAGGCAGTGCTCTGCCTTAATGCCTCAGGTTCAATTGAGCTGGTTGACAGAACAGAGGTCTTTTCCATAAGAACTGCTGATGCAATCATGTTTTTCAGCTCTCTGACATTTCCTGCAAACGCATGGTTCAGTAAATAATCTTCCATTTCTTTGGACAGGGTTTGGATTTCTTTGTGCGTGGCGGTTGCATATTCATTTAAAAATAGCCGGGCCAGGGGCAGAATGTCTTCTTTTCTCTCCCGTAACGGCAAGATATCAATATGAAACATGTTCAACCGGTGAAAAAGATCTGCCCGGAATCGGCCTTTTTTGATTTCAATTAAAAGATCTTTGTTTGTGGCAACAAGAATTCTGGTATCCACATCAACGGTCCGGGTTGATCCTACCCTGTAAAATTCTTTTTCCTGTATGACCCTTAGCAGACCGCCTTGAAGAGAGATGTCAAGGTCTGTAATTTCATCCAGAAAAAGGGTTCCGCCACCGGCAGATTCAAAAAATCCCTTTTTATCAGCCAGAGCGCCTGTATAAGCCCCTTTCGTGTGGCCGAACAATTCATCCTTAAAAAGGGTTTCACTTACCGCACCCATATTGACCGCCACAAAAGGACCGTCAGAACGGTTGCTTAGGGTATGGATTTTTTTTGCCAGCATTTCCTTGCCTGTCCCGGATTCACCTGTTATCACGACAGAATAATCAGTGGGGGCCACCATTTCCACCTGGTGCAGGACCCGGGCCATGGCCGGGTCCTGGGCTACCATATCCTTGAATGCATCCGGGTTGGCAAGATCGGAAACCGTGCTTTTGCGTTCAAACAAGGAAAGGCCCTGGCGAAGGCAGTACCGCTCCAGGGCTCGCTTTATCAGGATAATTAGCTTTTCATATCGTACGGGTTTGGTCAAATAATCATAGGCCCCGATTTTCATGGCAGATACGGCAGAGTCGATATCATTGCTGGCAGTTACAATGACGCATTCTGTATGATAAAAAGATTTTTTGATCTGCTCTAAAAGCTTGAGGCCGGATAAATGGGGCATGAGAAGGTCCAGGAGTACAAATTTAAATCCATGGGTTTCAATCAGGGACATGACCTGGCGGCTGTCCGATACAAGGGCGGGTTCAGGCATGCCGGAACTGACAAGTACTTCCTTGATCGTGAGTAAAAAACCTGTGTCATCATCCACAATCAGTATTGGGGTCTTTTTTTCAGGGATATGGAGCATGGTCTTATCTTCCTTTTTCTGATGATGTCGGCTTTTTGGGCCGGGTATTGAGAAGGTGAAGTACGGTTTCAAAAACAAGGAGGGTTTCCCTGCCAATTGCAACAGTTTTTTGAAAATCGATTTCTTTGGCAGACTGCTCCAGTTCAAAAGCCTTTTGCCGGCTTGCTTCTGCAAAAATCCTGGCAGCAGCGCCCTTTAACGTGTGTGCCATCATGAAAACGTCTTTGTTGGATTTTAAAGAAAGCGCTTTTTTTAACGATTCCAGCTGTGCCGGGGTTTCAGTGGTAAAAATATCAAAAATAGTTTCTAAAAGCTGTTTGTTCCCGCCAAGTGAAGCCAGTGCCTTGTTTGTATCCAGAATAAAAGGATCTGTTGTTTCATCAGGATCTATCGGCTCAACCAACCTGTCTGTATCCGGCCGGTATTTTTCTATCATTTTAAATAATTGATGCATGTCAACAGGTTTTGGAATAAAATCGTCCATGCCGGCCTGTTTGCTTTTTTCTTTGAATTCATCCAGTACATGAGCTGTCATGGCAATGACAGGTATGGATTTATTTTTATCTCCGCAATCGCCCCTCCTGATAGAATGACAGGCTGACAATCCGTCCAGGCGGGGCATTTCAATATCCATAAACACCATGTCGATGGTGTGGCGCTTTAATTGCTCAATGGAATCAATCCCGTCAAGAGAGTGGATGATGGTGTGCGGTGTTGTGCTTAAAAATTCCTTAAATACACGGGCATTCATTTTATCATCTTCTACCAGAAGAAGGGTCAGCCCGTTTCCTGATTCAGGCATCAAAGAGCCCATGACAGGTTCAGGCTCCGGTATGTCAGCAGCCCTTGCGGTTTTAAAGGGTATTTTTAAGGAAAAAAGACTGCCTTTGCCCGGCGTGCTGTCCACGCTGAGGGTGCCGCCCATAAGCTTTGCCACTTCTCTGCAAATGGTAAGTCCAAGGCCTGCACCGCCATATTCCCGTGTAATGGATGTCTGGACCTGGGTAAACCGTTCGAAAATATTTTCAAGGCGGTCCGGTTCTATGCCAATACCGGTATCCTTGATAGTGAAACAAAGATAAAACATGTTGGATACTTTTTTTTGGGCCTGGGTGACCCTGACCTGGATGTTTCCCTTGCGGGTAAATTTTATGGCATTGGAGATAAGATTTCCGAGGATCTGCCGCAGTCTGACCGGATCGGAGATGGCGTAATCCGGTGTGTTGGAATCTTTTACCAGACTGAATGCCAACCCTTTTTCCCTGGCCTGGAATGCCCAGGTAAGCTCAAGGCCTGAAAGCAGCGCGGTTAAATCAAAGGCCTGGGCCTGGATTCTCATTTTTCCGGCTTCAATCGTGGAGAAGTCAAGGATATCCGTGATCACACCCAAAAGATGGCTGGCAGAATCCTTTACTGTTATCAGATTTTTTTTCTGATGCCGGGTAAGCGGTGTCTGCAGTGTGACATTGGTCATCCCCAGAATACCATTAAGGGGGGTTCTGACCTCATGGCTCAAATTTGCTAAAAAATCACTCTTTGTCAGGCTGGCTTTTTCCGCAAGCTCCTTTGCCTTTTGCATTTGTTCTTGTGCATGAAGACGCTCGGTGATATCCCGGCCGTTAACGACAATGGCCTTTAACGCCTTATTCCGGGTCAAATTGATACAATTGGATTCAAAAAAAAGATAGTTCCCATTGGTATGACAGAATCGGTGCACAACTGATTCACTGCTTTCTTTTGTTAAAAGCCTGGCAATCATTTCTTTCCAGGTCTGTCTTTCAGAAGGGTGAAGCAGGGCAAACACGGATGTTCCCACAAGTGCCTGGTGCCGGTACCCGAGCATGGTGGTAAAAGAGGGGCTCTGGTAAATAATGCTGCCGTCCGGCAGAAAGGCCTGAATGAGATCGGTTCCATGCTCTGTCAGACATCTGAAGCGTTCTTCACGGCGTTTGAGCTGGCGGTTCCAGAAAAGGAACAGCCCGAAAACCAGAACAAGCCCAAGTACTGCTTTAAGGATAAGTTCCCGGATATAGGCAACCGTTATCCCGTGTTCAAACCTTACGGAAAACCATTTTTGCCGGATAACATCATGCTCCTGCTCAGATATGGAAGCAATTCCCTTATTTAAAATACTGACAAGTTCAGGCCAGTCGTTCCGAACAGCAAAGGCAAGATTGCTGTCTTCATATTCAGTGGCTGCTGCGACTTTCAGGCTGGTATCATTTTTTTCCTGGAGTTGATATCCGACAACTGCCAAATTGCCCACATAGGCATCTGCATTGCCCATTGTTACTGATTTTAATCCATCAGCAGCAGAAGTAACCGGTAAAATGATGATTTTGGGATGATCTTTTTTAATGCGCTCTTTTATGGCATATTGATCAACAATGGCAACCGTTTTACCGTAAAGATCTCTTAACCCGCCGATCAACTGTGCCTGGCGTTTGTTGACAATCACCCATGGGAAAGACAGGTAGGGACGGGTATCAGTGGTAAAAGGGGATTTGGCTTCAAAAGAAATGGCTGACGGCAGGACATCAATTTTTCTTGTCAAGGGGTCCAGTTCCCGGGTGATCTTAGACAGATCAACGACCCTCTCCACGATCATGTTAACCCCCAGACGCTGATTTAACAAAGTCACATAATCAGATACCATGCCCATATAGGTATCGGCTCCCTCTATAAATTCAAAGGGCGGCCATCCGGGATTAACGCCAAGCCTGATTTTTTGACCGGACTGGTGATGACGGGTCATCCATTTTTTTTCAGCAGGAGTAAGAAAAATCTGCTCATTGTGAGGCGCAAAGATCCGGATATTCTTTTCACCTATCCATCGTTTTTCAATATTTACCCTTTCTATTGTGGAAATGGCCTCAAATCCATTTTCGATTGTCCAGATTAAATCCGGGTTATGGGTACGAACGGCAGCACCGACATTCTGGCTTACCAGGGGGGCCTGGCGACTGGACTTGAACAGCCCCGGCAGCCCAAGTCGTCCCGGGATAATTTCCATTTCCTGGGGAAGGGCAATGAACCTGTGGATTTTTCCTTCAGCAGCAGCCAGGATCATCTGTCGGGTGGCTTCATACTTAATGAGCCTGGTATCGGGCATGTTGGTGCTGGCCCATTCCTCAACCCTTGTATCTTTTACTACCCCAAGGGTTTGTTGTGTATCAACAGACCCTGTATCAGATCCGGCAGAATCCGTACCCTGATACAGATGCCAGTCAAACCGGTAGTACGGTGTTGCATAGTCCATCCAACCGGTTGCCATCTTTTCCGGGGGCAGCACAGAAAGGATATCTGCAATACCATCTTTTAAGGCATTAACTGCTTCAGCTCTTTCATATAGTTTGAATACCACAGGTCTGCCGGTTTTCTTTGACCACAGCTCCCACATATCAATGAAAAGACCTGAAGGCTTGCCTTCTGCACTGAGCATGCTGAAGGGCGGGAAATTGTTGGCCCCTGCGATGACCAGCACATTATCAGACTTAATATCTGACATTCCCATCCATTGTCTTTCAATGGCAGCCCGTTCCTCTTTTGTAATGGCCAAAAGCCCTTTGTTAACCTGGTGAAGCAAAGCGGCATTGCCTTCCCTTACTGCGGCATAAAAGGGCTTGCGGTATAATGGGTGGGCAGGATGGTAGCGGAAGGTGGATAAAAGTTTTTTTTCCCTTAAAAAAAAGAGCGCTGTCGGCGTGTCACAGACAAACACCCGTATTTCTCCTTTTTCAACGCCTTCAAAAAGATCCCGGTGGCTGTTATAAATTTTCAAGGCAGTGTCGGGCAGTTCCCTGTTGATAAATTCCACGGCATAATCCTGGTCCAGTACACCGATTTTGAACCCTCTTAAATCCTCCAGGTTTTTCAGGCCGAAAATGGAGTCATGAAAGAAAAAATGAGTTTCACAATTTCTTAATACACTTGAATAATCCAGATAGGTATCCCGCTGGACAGAAAAAAAACATCCTGCATGGATATCTGCCTTGCCGGTTTTTACCATGGCAAGACTCTGGGCCCAGGGGACAGCAACAAAGTCTACGTCTATTCCTGTCTTCTTTGACCAGAGCCGCCACAAATCAATAAACATTCCGACGGCCCTGCCGGTCTCATCGGCAAAGTGAAAAGGGGTATTGTCAAGGCCGGCAACAATTTTTACTTTTTTGGTATAGGGCTGTCGGACAATGTCCGTGGCAGCGCCTGTCCAGGTTTGAACAATCTGGTGGATGTCATCCTGGCTGAGGGCTGAAAGCCCCCTGTTGATCGTATCCACAAGGGCGGTATTCCCTTTTTTAACGCCTGCGAACAGGGGTTTTTTATATAAAGGGTCCGCAAGCCGTTTAATCGTGTTTGAACCATCATGTTTGGCAATATAGGTAGACGCGACCGGCCCTTCCATGATAAATGCCTCGATCTGGCCATTGATCGCCGCTCGAACCAGATGTTCGTGGTCTGAAAATTCTTTTGGAACAAGCCCTGCGCAGTTTTTTTTTAAAAAATCAACAGTATAATCTTTGGTCACAACCCCTGTTTTTAGTTTCACAAGATCATCTAAACCGGAAACCTTGATCTTGGAGTCGGTTCGGTAGTAAAGAAAAGCTGTCAGATCGAAAAAAGACTGGCTGAAATCAAATTTTTTTTCCCGCTTCGTCGTTTTAAACATCAGGCAGTTAATGTCAATTGTCCCTTTTTCAACGTTTAAAAGGACATCATCCCAGGGCATGAGTTGAAAAAGAACTGGAATGCCTGTTTTCAGGGACCATTGTTTCCATATGTCAAACAGTATTCCCCTGGGATTTTTATTCAGGTCCTCAAAATAAAACGGCATATAGTTGCAGTATGCAAGTTTGATGGGTTTTTGAAGGCCATACGACGGATCAAAAGTGTTTGTTTGAATATCAGCAGCAAAGATCGGGGAGTATGAGCATGAAAATAGAAAGATAAAGACAATGAAAATCAGCTTTAAAAGATAAAAACCCTTTTGTGGTTTAACAGGGTTTATTTTTTTTTTAACCTTTTTTTCATTGACCATGGATAGATCTTCCATACTGATGCCCAATCGCGAAAGTTCGCCAACCGTATTATTGTCTCCACCCTTAAGGGTTTCTACGATACCAGCAAATTTTATTTTTTTCCATGAGATTTTTTTGACAGAGTTTTTCTTTTGCAACAGCATTCTTTTAAATAGGATTCCATAAGAAAAACAGACCCAATTATTTATGCTGTTTATCTGTTTGCCAGGACTTGCTATAATTTATTGTTTCATTTAGTATATATAAAATAAGCTGATCAAAGGCTTAATATTTCCGAAACGCTGCATACTGTTTGTTAAGCAACCTGTTGTCTGAACAATAACCCAAAATTTGGGAGATGATCATGACCTATTTTGATTTCACCAGTTTTGAGATGTCTTTTCACCATTATATCAAGTATATCCTGGGCGAAAAGATCGAAGATGCATCAAAACTGGACCTGTTGAATGCCGTATCCCACAGCGTGGGCAAGTATTTAATGGACATCAATTTTGAAACCCATGAACGGTATAAGCAAAATGATGCCAAACGGCTTTATTACCTGTCCATGGAGTTTCTCATCGGGCGGCTCTTGTCCAACAACCTGCTCAATCTGGGGATTTACAATCCCTGTGCCCGGTTTTTGAAAAAACTGGGATACGATCTGGAAGAACTGGTGGATGAGGAGCGGGACCCTGCTTTGGGAAACGGAGGACTTGGAAGGCTTGCCGCCTGTTTCCTGGATTCCATGGCCAGCCTTGATATGCCAGGATTTGGATACGGGATCAATTATGATTACGGGCTTTTCAAGCAGATAATTGTCAATGGGTATCAAAAGGAAAAACCCGATTACTGGCCCAACCGATCTTCGCCATGGCTGATCCGGCGGTCCGGGGCACATTACTTGATACCTGTTTACGGTAAAATGGAAGACTCCCAGGATCTGAAAGGGGAATATAATCCCACATGGGTGGACTGGAAACTGTTCCTTGGCAGGCCCCACGATATCATGATTTCCGGTTACGGGGGGCGCACAGTGAACCGGTTGCGGCTTTTTTCAGCCTGGGCATCTGAAGATTTTGACATGCAGATCTTCAATGATGGGGACTATATCAAGGCTGTGGAGCGTAAAATCAGGTCTGAAACAGTCACTAAAATCCTCTATCCATCGGATTCCAAGGATACAGGAAAGGAATTGCGCCTGGTTCAGGAATATTTTCTGGTGGCGTGCTCCATGCGGGATATCATCCGGATCTATCAGAAACATCATACCGGGTTTGAACGATTTCATGAGCACGTGGCCATTCAACTCAATGATACGCACCCGTCATTGACCGTTGCAGAACTGATGCGGGTTCTGGTGGATGAAAACAGTCTGGAATGGGACAAGGCCTGGGATATTACCGTCAAAACCCTTGGGTATACCAATCATACCCTGCTGCCCGAGGCATTGGAGACCTGGCCGGTGTCTATTGTTCAAAAGGTGGTGCCCCGCCATATGCAGATTATTTATGAGATCAACCAGCGGTTTGTTGATTCGGCAAAGGAGCGTTTCGGCGATAACAGCGGCCCCATGATAGCCCGGATGTCCATTATCCAGGAAGGCGAACCGAAACTGGTAAGGATGGCCAATCTGGCGATCATTGGCAGTCATTCGGTAAACGGGGTGGCAAGGATTCATTCTGATCTGGTTAAAACCAAACTGGTCCCTGAATTTTTTTCCATGTATCCCGAGAAATTCAATAACAAGACCAACGGGGTGACGCCCAGGCGATGGCTGGTTGCCTGCAATCCCGGATTGGCAGCGCTTATCTGTGAGGCCATCGGTATCCGATGGATTGCAGACCTTGACAGGATCTGGGAACTGGAAGCCTTTCAGGATGATCCCGGGTTTCTGGATCGATTCATGCAGATCAAACAGGACAATAAACAAAAGCTTGCGGCGTTTATCAAGGAAAAGGGGAATGAAATCGTTGATCCCACATCTATATTTGATATCCATGCCAAACGGATTCATGAATACAAACGGCAATTGCTCAACATTCTGAATATTATCCACCTGTATTTATCCGCAACAGAGGATGGTGCGGATATCGGTCACCCTAGAACCTTTATTTTTGCAGGAAAAGCCGCACCCGGATATCATATTGCCAAACTGATCATCAAACTGATCCATGCGGTTGCCAAAGTGGTGAACAAGGACCCAAAGGTAAACCAGGTATTGAAAATCATATTTCTGCCCGACTACCGGGTTTCCCTTGCGGAAAAAATTATTCCGGCCGCAGATGTCAGTGAACAGATTTCAACTGCCGGCATGGAGGCGTCAGGCACCGGCAATATGAAATTTGCCATGAACGGAGCGCTGACTGTCGGAACCATGGACGGCGCCAATATTGAAATTTTTGAACAGGTGGGCAAGGAGAATATCTACATTTTCGGTCTCACGGTGGATGAAGTCGAGCAGATCCGTCCCAATTATCATCCCAAAGAATATCTTGAAGCAGATGCAAGGCTGAAGCGGGTCATGTATGCCATCAGGACAGACAGGTTCTCCATGGAAAATCCGGGATTGTTCCGCCCCATTTATAACTTATTAATGGTCCAGGGGGATTATTATCTCAATTTTGCTGACTTTGCTTCCTATGTCAAGGCCCAGGAAGCTATTGGCAAAGATTTTAAACAGGGTCACCAATGGGCAACCAAAGCCTTGATGAATACAGCCAGGACCGGCATGTTCTCCAGCGACAGGACCATTAAGGCCTATGCCGATGAAATCTGGCATATAAAATCCCAGATAGATGAAAAGGATCGCTGTTAGCCGCGTCAGGCGTGATTCTGGGTCGATTCTGGAATCTGTTTTAAGACCAGGGCCGTCCGGCTGGGAAGATACAGGCTGACCAGATTCCGATCTTTGAATGCTTTGGGATCATAATTTGTAAAATGGATCTGATCCTTTTCCAGGCGGTCTTTGCCGCCGAAGCGTGCCTCGTCTGTATGGAGAATCATCTGATATTTGCCCGGGGGCGCATCCATTTGATAATCCGGAAATGAGCGGAACGGATGGAAATTGATTACAAAGATCAGGCTGTTTCGTTCAAAACCAACGACCTTGTCATCTTCATGAAGATATAAGAGTCTTGCATCAGGCCATGAAAACAAATCATGGACCTTGATCAAATCAATCATCAGTCGGTCAAATTCAAACAGGCTGGAATAGTATAAGTCTGTGTTATATTTCAGGGACCATTGACGTCGGGCATAGAAATAGGAAAATTTGTTTAACAAGGATGGGAAATCCACCCATTCAGGATGGCCGAATTCATTGCCCATGAAATTCAGGTAACCGGCATTGGCCGTGGCTATGGTAAAAAGCCGGATTATCTTGTGCAATGAAACTCCTCGCACGGTTTCAAGGCTGTTATTTGTCTTTTCCATAGCCGTATAGATATGGGAGTCCATGAGACGCATCATCAGGGTCTTATCCCCCACCAGGGCCTGGTCATGGCATTCAGCATAGCTGATGGTTTTTTCTTCGGCCCGCCGGGTGGTGAGCTCATGCCAGAGCGTGCCAAGGTGCCATTTTTCATCGGGAACCTCCTTGATCAGCTTGATCCAGAAATCTGCAATGCCCATGGCAAATCGGAAGTCAAAGCCTGTGCCCCCTTTTTGGGCGGGTGCCGCAAGCCCCGGATATCCGCTGACATCCTCGGCAATGGTGACGACCCTGGGGTTGATATCATGGGCCAGGGAATTGGCCAGGGTCAGATAAGACAGTGCATCCACATCCACATCCGGTCCGTAATAATCCTTATAGCTGGTAAAAGATCGGCCCAGCCCATGATCTTCAAACAACATGGAGGTGATGCCGTCAAACCGGAACCCGTCTATATGGAACTCTTCTATCCAGTACCTGAGATTGGATAAAAGAAACTTTAATACCTGGGGCTTGGCATAATCAAAGCATCTTGAATCCCATAGCCTGTGAGTGCCCCTTACCCCGTCGTGGAAAAATTGGTAAGCGGTTCCGTCAAAATTTGAAAGGCCTTCGACTTCGTTGCGAACGCTATGGGAATGGATGATATCCATCAAGACCCGTATCCCTTGTTGATGCGCCGCATCAATGAGGTGTTTCAATTCTTCCGGTGTGCCGAACCGGGATGACGGTGCAAAAAAACTGGATACATGATAGCCAAAGGAGCCGTAATAGGGATGCTCCTGGATAGCCATGAATTGAATGGCAGTGTACCCGGCATGGGCAATCTTGGGCAGGATATGCTTTTCAAATTCTGCATAGGTTCCGATCCTTGGCTCTTCTACGGCCATGCCCACATGGGCTTCATAGATCAGGAACGGTTTTTGAGATGGTGTAAACTGCTTGATCTGCCATTGATACGCATGCTCGGGCTGCCAGACCTGGGCATTGAAAATAAGGGTATGTGCATCCTGGACCACCCGGACGGCTGCCGTAGGGATACGGTCCCCTTCACCGCCCGGCCAGCCGACTTTGAGCCGGAAGAGATCTCCATGGGAGAAAACGTCTTTTGGAAATCGTTTTTCAAATATTTCCCCATCTTTTTTGGGAATTTGAAACGCTTTGTGTTTTTGCCAGGAGGTTTTGTCGCACAGGATAAACATGGATGTGGCATTTGGGGCCCATTCCCTGAATATCCATGCATCTTTTTGAAAATGAAGCCCAAAGGTTTCATGATAATCTGCAAAGGATTTCACAGATCCGTTGTCTTGTTTGATGCGTTGTTCAATGTCCCTTGCTGCAGCAATCCGTGATTGTATCATGCCGGCATAGGGCAGCAGATACGGGTCATTGAAAATGCCTGGATCAGTCAAGGAAGGGCCTTTGCAGCATTTTTCCATATAAGTTGATATAATCTTCCGCACATCGGCTGTGGTTAAATTCAAGGACACTGTCGATCATGATTCGATGGATCTGTTTTTCTCGGGTCTCAGGGGCAAGACGGTAAAAGTCCATGGCCCGGTCAACAGCCCATTTAAATCCATTGGCATCATGGACATTGAATAAAAATCCGTTTCCCGCGTTCTGCTGGGGGTCCAGCTGGTTGATGGTATCATGGAGCCCGCCTGTATCAAAGACAATGGGCAAGGTTCCATAAAGGCCGCCCACCATCTGGGGAAGTCCGCAGGGTTCAAAAGAAGAAGGCATGAACAGAAAATCGGCAGCAGCAAATGCCTGGTGGGACAGCCCTTCATTAAACCCGCACACGGAAACCCGTTTGCCAAGACCGTGGAACCGGACAATATCATGAAAATGTCTTTGATAGGAACCGCTGGCTACGAACACAATCTGAAGACCGGTTTCCCAGTAGCGGGATACAATATCATACAGGATCTCGGCCAAAAGCTGGCACCCTTTCTGGACCGGATCAAGCCGGGACGGCCAGAAAAATACCGGTGCCGTCTCGTTGATTTCAAGATCCAGAATTTTCTGGAGATACCGTTTGTTTTGGGCTTTGAGCTTTTTATGGTTCTTGGGACCGTAATTGTACCGGATCATTTCATCCACAGCAGGGTTGAATTCCGGCTCAGGTGCATTTAGAATGCCGATGGCACAGCCAGCGTGGTATTTGCCGGCCAGTTCGTTTTTCAGGCAGGGTTCCACAAAAGGATGCCGGTCTTCCACAATTTCTTTGAGAAATGTCGGGCTGACCGTATTGACATAATGGGAGGCAAACACGCCGGATGTCAAAAAGTCGACCCGGTTCCAGTCCCGGCTTTCTTCATAGTTGTGGGGCGGTTTTTTAAAAAACAGCCATTTCCAGAACGAGGCGGCATCAATTCCCCGGTCTTCGATTTCCGCCATGGTGGATGTCATGGTATGTATATTGTGAATCGTGAACAGGCAGGGAATTCCAATCTGCCTTGCCATGGCCGGGATCAGGCCGGTCATCCAGTCGTTGCAATGAATGATGTCGGGTTGGACCCTGGGAATGATGTTGTTGATGACTTCCCGCTGGAATGCCAGGGACACCTTAAGATCCTTATCAGAATATCCGGAATAGATATTGTCCAGGTAATAAAACGCCCGGTCTGCGGCCAGGTGGATACGTTCCTGATCCAGCCGTTTCCTGATTTTTGCAAGTTCCAGGTTGTGCGTTTCCGTCGTGTACCCGTCCCATATGGAGCGATAATCGGGCAGTGCCACATGGACATCACAGCCAAGATCAAAAAGGGCACTGATCAATGCCGCAGACACATCGGCAAGGCCGCCGGCTTTTGCCGAATAATGGAGCTGGTCACCCATCTCTTTGGGCAGATAGGTGACTTCCGGCGTTATGATCAGTATCCTTGGTTTTTGTGCCATTCTTTTTCCAGATCGTCGGTCAGGTCCGACAGTTAAAGCCTTCGTGTTTTATCCCTCGTCATGGGCCCAGGTAATCAGGCCTGGTGTATGACGTAACACCTCGTCTCCCTTGGGGATGACCCGGGCCGTATACCCGAACCGACCGGAATCCGAGCAAAGGATGGTACTCCCATAGATGTGGGTGCCGGGGGAAACGGTTTCCTGAAACTGCATGGTTTCAGCACGGCTGCCTTCCTGGAGATCCGTCCCCTTCAATTTGCCGTGATACACCTGTACTTCCACCTCTTCAGGGGTCAATTCACCCAGAAAAACATCAATGAGGATGTTGAAGCTGTCTCCAACGGTAAAGTCTGAAGATGGACCCAGTTTCGGCTTTGACAACCGAATATTAGACCACAAAGCTTTCAACCGGGACCGGGTAAGGGCCAGTTCCTTTGCCTTCCAGGCAGAATCATTTGTAAGTTGCCTCAGGTTTCTGGATGCAGGAATATAATACCGGGTTGAATATTCCCTGACCATGCGGTCGCTTGAAAAATCAGTAATGGCCATTTTCATGGCCTCTTTCATCATTTTTATCCATTTAATGGGGGGATTACCCCGTTTCCTGTCATAGAATATCGGTATGACGTCATTTTCAAGTATATTGAACAGGGCCTGGCTTTCCACACCATCCTGATACTCAGGATCATCATAATCATCTCCATTTCCAATACGCCAGCCCCGGTTTTCTCTAAAGCCCTCACACCACCATCCGTCCAGAATGGAAAGATTAAGTCCGCCGTTAGCAGCAGCTTTCATCCCGGAAGTGCCGCAGGCTTCATAGGGTCTTCTGGGGGTATTGAGCCAGACGTCGCATCCCTGGACCATATACCGTGCAATATTGATATCATAATCCTCCAGAAACGCGATTCTGTGCTGAACATCATACCGTCGTGCAAATTCGACAATCTGTTTGATGATGGCCTTGCCTTCATTGTCATTGGGATGGGCTTTTCCTGCAAAAATAAACTGGACAGGCCGGTTTTCATTCATAATCAGTTTTGTCAGGCGCGGAATGTCCTTAAGCAGGAGTGCCGCCCGCTTATACGTGGCAAACCGCCGGGCAAAACAGATGGTCAAGGTTCTGTGGTCCAGGGCTGTCACCACTTCGTCCAGAATGTTTCTGGGGGCGTTCCGCCGTTCATACTGGGCCAGTAAGATCTGACGGGATTTTTGAATCAGATTGGACCGGTCCAGTTCATGGACATGCCACAGGTCTGCGTCTTCAATATTGTCGATTCGTGATACCAGGCCCGGGTCAGACTGTCGACCAGACCAGTTTGACGACAGATACCGTTCGAACAAGGCATTTTTATGCCTGGAAATATAGGAGTTGATATGGACACCATTGGTCACATGGGAGATGGGGATTTCCTCCACCTGCCGCTTGGGCCAGAGCTGCTGCCACATTCGCCGGGCGACCTGGCCGTGAAGCCGGCTGACACCATTGAGATAGCCTGAAAATTTGACCCCGAAAACAAACATGGAAAATTTATTCTTCTCATTGTTGCCCGGGGGTTCTCCCCAGGAGAGCAGTTTATCTTTGGAAATGGCAAATTTTTCAGCATAGGGTGTAATATAGGGGTGGACCAGTTCTTTTTCAAACTCATCATGCCCGGCTTCCACCGGGGTATGGGTGGTAAATACACCGCTTCGCTTGCAGATCTGTAAACCACTTTCAAAATCCACGTCATACTTGTCCATGATCAAAGAAACTCTTTCCAGGCCGGCAAAAGAACAATGCCCCTCATTCATATGGCAGACATTTGGAAAGATGTCCATGGCCTTCAATGCCTTTATGCCGCCAATGCCCAGCAGGATTTCCTGGGCAACCCGGGTCTCGCCGTGACTGGCATAGAGCCTTGAGGTAATGTCCCGAATGACATCAGGATTTTCCGGCAGGTTGGTATCCAGCAGCAGCAATCGATTCTTCCCCACCTTGATCTGCCAGATACAGGCCCGGATGATCCCTCTGGGACCGGGGATTTCAATGATCAGATCAACACCGTAAAAATCTTTCACCTTTTGAACCGGCAGGTCAAATACGTCAATGGTGGGATAGGCTTCCAGCTGCCAGCCGTTCTGGTCAAGGTATTGTCTGAAATATCCTTCCCTGAACAAAAGGCCAATGCCGGTCAAGGGAATTCCTAAAGCTGAAGAGGCTTTCAGATGATCTCCGGCAAGGATTCCCAGACCGCCTGCAAAAAAGGGAAGGGATTCGTGGAGGCCAAATTCCATGGACAAATAGGCAATGGTCTCTTTTGTGGTCAGGTCGAATTCCCGGATCTGAGGTACATCGGAAAACATGGTTTCAAATTTTGCCTTGACCCGTGCCAGATGGCCCAGGAAACTTTCATCCTTGGACAAGACTTCAAATCGCCGCTGGGATATATGCGACAAAAAGGCCACTGGATTTTTCCCCACTTTTTTCCAATGGGTGGGATTGATTCTGTGAAACAATTCAATAGCTTCATGATTCCAGCACCACCACAGGTTTCTGGCCAGATAGTCCAGAAAAGACAGCGGTTCCGGAATTGCGGGATATACTTTGTAGATCTGCATTTCTTCCATGGATTGATTGATCTCCCGGGGTAATTTAGCGGGATAGTTTATGCACCACCCTGGCCACTTCACTTATGCCCCAGGCCTGTGCATCACATCCCCGCGGTGCATGCGGAAAATCCCCATCAAGTATTTCAGGAATATATCCAGCCGCACCGGTTCTCATCAAGCGGATTACGCTGCCCAGCCAGGCCAGGCAGTTGGGATAGCTGTTTTTGCCAAACAGGGCCGCCCATGCTTCACAAAACAACGGGAACTGCCATGTCCATGCAGTTCCATTGTGGTAGGCAGGTTTTCTCAAGGTATCTTCATCTCCTTTGTAAGTTCCTGAATACGGTGCATGCGGGTCTTTTAGCAACTGATTATTATAAAGAATTGTTAAAGGATATTCAACCTTTTTATCTGCAAGGCTCCTTATACCTCCGGGAACCAGCAGCTCCTGGCACCTTTCAACGGATTTTTGCGCCATATTTTTATTTTTGATCACATCAAGGGTGAACAGCAAAAGCTGGTTGGGTCTCAGGGCATCATCAGCCATCGCGTTTTGTGCCCCCACAGGACCGTCACAATGAAGGCAGTCTGAAAAATAACCCAAGGATTCCTGCCAGAAAAGATCAACAACAGCATCCTGTACTGTTTTGGATTTTTCCTGCCATTTACCGGATGGGTCAATGGATGAAAGCAGTATAAGGGCATTGTACCATAAGGCCTGGATTTCAACCGGGTATCCCTGCCGGGGTGATCCTGCCGGAAAATTGGTGTCCATCCAGGTAAAATGAGCCGGGCTGTAAAGCAGCAGGGTTAAAGGATCTGCCTTGACACCGGTTTTTGTCCCGTTGATCATGGAATGGGCCATGGATATGAGCACTGTTTTCACGGTCCGTCCATTCAGATCCTCTTCCAGAAAATCAGTCTTTTTTGTTTTTTGTATTAAATCCTTGCAACAGGCGAAAAACCAGAGGGGAGCATCTGATGTTTCAATATTCCCTGCATCCGTGCCGCAGATCATATTGGGAAGGGTCCCGTCTTTCTCAAACCGTCCAAACAGCCGTAAAATGGCTTTTGCTTCTGAGAACCGTTCCAGCTCGATCAGGCTTCTGCAAAAAATCAGGCTGTCTCTTCCCCAGTCCAGAAACCAGGGATACCCTGCAATCACGCTTTTATCAGCTCCGCGATCCACCAAAAAGGCATCCATTGCTTTATAAATGGATTCAAAAAGCGGCAATCCGTTTTTAAAGGATGGAGCAGTTTTCATTAAGACAGTTGGTTTTGTTTTTCTGTGGTGATTTTCAATCACGGCAGCTTCAAGGTGAGCTGTTTGTCCACCCAGACAGGCAATGGTAAAATATCCGGGACTGAACAAATCCGATTCCGGATCCAGTCCCCTCTGGGCTTCCATGGGGCGATGAATCATGTAATGCCATTCAGGTTCATGAATAAAAGTTCCCTGAGAAAGGGCAACACAAAGCGTTTTTCCCCTTGATAAGGGAAAAAAGAACCCCCTGTCAAATGTCTCAACAGCAGCCGGCCATTGAGTTTCAGGCCCTTGAAAGGCTTTTACCGTCTCATGAAAACTCCTGTCTTCGATATCCGGGCGGATGATCAGGGTCACAGGCCTGTCGTCTTCTAAAAACCGGGTGTTCGATTCCCTGGAGTTCTCTCTCAAAATGGACAGACTCACCCGGTTCTCGTCCCTGTCAATGGACAGATAAATTTCCAGGGCATAGTACTTACCTTCCGATGTAGGGACATGAAACAGCCATTTGCCGCCATTATCATAGGAAAACCAGAAGGTTTCAAGGCAGTCTAGTGAAAGTTCCCGTGAATATCCCTGGAAAATCGCCCAGATTCTGCACCTTGACAATACCATCCATCGGTTTTCCGGCATGGTCGTGTCAAGGTTTGCACCCAGAAAGGCATCATACCTGCTGTAAAGATTTCCCCAGCTGGCAGATGCTCTCATCATCCCTCCTTTTTTCGTGGTGGCCAATAGTTTTAAAAAAGGCGTATTCACAATTTCTTTCCGGGTAAAGGAGGACCGCATATACAAGGTGTCAAAAGGTACAAGGTAAAGCAATGATGCTGTTTTAACCCAGGTGCGGCCGGGTTCGAATATCCGCAGGCTTAAGGTGATTTCCTTGTGCTGCTTTTTAATTGTTTTTGGCAGGAAAAGGGCAAAAAAACGATTCTTGTCCCGGGTCGGTATTCCTTCTTCATACCCCAGGGAAATTTTTTCAAATTTTGATTCATCCAAAAGTTCGGCCCTGAAACCGTTCGGGCACCAGATCAAAAGGAAAAATCCCGGTGGAACCATCACCTGCCGTTTCAGGTCTTTTTCTATATCAAAGGCAATCACCCGGCTCTCTTTCGAGTTTCGATTCAAAGACCGAATATATTCAATGGGATCTGCTGCTAATTTCAGGGCCTCCTGCCCCACAGCCATTACACTGATATCCCCAAATCCAGTAAGATCGGTGTGAATCGACAGGACTTTTGCTTTCAGTTTCTGCAACAAGACCCTTTGGGGAGCCTGTCGTTCCATTTGCGGGTCCTGTCGGAAAAAGTCCATATCTTCCGGGTTTGGGGTTAAGGCCAACACCTGGCCCGGGGTGAGGCGCAGCAAAAAAAGATCTTGTGACAACGTGGTTTTGATTTGCGCTCCTGTTATCAGGTCATGCCACAGGGTGTTTGCCATGTTGATATCTGTTTGTTTCCATGTGACGTCGCAGGACTTGTCACAATCAAGATTCACAAGGATAAGCAGGCGTTTATCATATTCCAAATTATGGCGCAGTAAAATGAGACACTGGGATGTTTTCTGCTCTATCAGCTTTAGCCTAGTTTGATCAAAAAAAGCGGGATGGGTTTTTAAAATCCGGGTCAGTCTTGAAATATGATCCACCTGGTTTTTTTGATTTCCCCAGTTCAGGCCGGCAGATTCATGGACATTGATCTTTTCGCAGGCAAACCATTCTACTCCGTTTGCAAATCCAAATCCACCGCACACAGAGAAAAGGGCACAAAGGGCGGTTCTCATTTTGGCAAATTGCTCTGAGACAGATGCCAGGCGGTTGTTGTCATGGGTTTCCGCAAAATGGATCAAATGTCCGCAATGATCCGATATATCCCAGGCAAGTGGAAGGTAATGGGAAAGCTGTTCTTTTGTATAATTCTGGAACAATTCTGAATAGGCCCAATTGAAATTGGCGCGGGTTAATATTTCCCGGGTGGTTTTGATGGGTCCGCCGAGTCCTTCCAGAAAAAAAAGGGTGTCCGGATATTCCTGCCGGACTTTTGCCACCATATATTCCCAGGCCTCCAC
Source organism: Pseudomonadota bacterium (assembly GCA_018821715.1). Taxonomy (GTDB): domain Bacteria; phylum Desulfobacterota; class Desulfobacteria; order Desulfobacterales; family Desulfobacteraceae; genus Desulfobacula. Next base: position 31,512 of record JAHJLN010000298.1, read on the forward strand.
CGGGATCATATACCCGGCATCGCACCTGAAACCGTCCACTCCGCGGTGGCACCAGAGCAGGAACACATCTGCCATATATTTCCACAGGCTGGTGTTTGAATAGTCCAGTTTTGTCAGGTCTGCCCAGACAACGCCCCATGCACCCGGGGCTTCAATCTCTCCGTCTTCTTTCCTGACCAGCCATTCCGGGTTGGTCTCGTGAATGGCTGCAGCCCACCCGGTATGGTTGATGGCAATATCCATGAACAGGCATCCGTTATGGAAATGGACGGCATCCACCAGTTCCATAAATTGTTCCAAAGGCGTTGCAGACGGATCAAACTCTGCCAGGGCCGGATCTACATCTGTAAAATTCAGGGCGGCATAGGGGCTGCCGAACCGTCCCATTCTGGCATAGGTGGTGGGCGTGGGATGGATGGGCAACAGGTGAAGGGCACGGCAGCCAAGGGTGGAAAAAATAAAGTCCACTTCTTTTTTCAGATCCCTGAATTTGCCGGACTCTGGAATTACCGTATACCCTTTGGCATCCAATGTTTCGATCAGGGTTGATAATTCATTTTCTTTTGTTGCACCAGATTTTGATCTGCCGAACTGCCTTACAAAGGCATTGTAAATAATATTGGCACAACAGGTACCGGCCGGCTCCACATTGATGGTGCAATTGCCGCCTGCCTGCCAGATGGGAATACTGCTGTTTTCTGGCATAAAAAAACATTTTGCCTGGAAAAAACCGGTCTGGTGCAATGGCAGCACAATTTTATAAATTCCCTGGCTATCCTTTTTCATTTCAATATCATACCAGGCCTCATCCAGTTTGATTTCATTTTTTTCCACTCGAAGAATGATTTCTTGCCTGGAAATTGCAGCAGCTCCCAGATTGGTTCTCACAAAGGCTTTTCCCTTGATTTGGCTTGAGAGCATTAAGGTAAAGGTCGCGCAATCCCCGCAGTACATGACCCGAAAGTTTCCGGGTGGCGGAGACTGGGTGACTTGTGGCTTCATTTTTAAAGGAAGATTCATGATAACGGTTTGACTCCCATTTTAGTTGGTTGTCGTGGTGTTGTGGTGTTGTGGAGGGATTATACCATAACCGATTTATGATTGCAGTGCATTTTTTTGCTTTCCATTATATTTTCCCCATAAAGTGGAATATAATGGACCAGATCTGATAGCCGGGTTGCCGGATTAAAGAAACAAGCAGGAAAAGTTTTAGGAATAGATCTGCCTACGATGCCTGCTATGAAGTGATTACATAAAAAAGGCGGGATCAAAATAGAGTTGTTTTGTTTTTGTATATAATCGAGCTAAGTTTCTAGGACAAACATTCTACGCAAGCACTGCTCCAGTCGCTGACCCTGACCCAGCCTGTGCGTTGTTCCGGTTTTGTTCTTCTTTCAAAACCCGGTTTTCTGCGATCATATCCCATTTTTTCAACAACCTGGATGTCATAATGTTGCCTGCGATCTTGGTCACCTCGCCTGTCCATATAAGAACGTTTGTTTGTAATTGTTCTTAAATTATACATATTAGACTCCATAAATGATTACAATCTACTTAACAATACTGGAAATTTTTATTAAATTCAAGGTTTTATTTTAATCGGTATGATATATAATCATGGAAAAAATAACGACTTAACCGGAGAAAAATGGGGCCAGGCAAAGAGAAAATATTAGACCTTGAAAAGAGAATGATTGCATTGGGAATCAAAAAAGAGGATATCCAGGAAAAATTTATCAAGGCATCCGGGAGGGGAGGGCAAAAACTCAATAAATCTTCTTCTGCAGTGTTTCTAAAACATAAAAAAACCAATTTATCGGTAAAGTGCGGGAAGGCAAGATCTCAATATTTAAACAGGTTTTTAGCCTTACGAAGTCTTATTGATAAAATTGAAGCTTTTATGACAGGTGGTACTGAAAAAGAACACAAAGCAATGGAAAAGATAAAAAAGCAAAAACAAAGAAGAAAACGGAAAACACAAAAAAAACTGATTATAAGTGAATGATTTCAATGTGCGTATCTGCAATCATTGCAAGCCCCAGATCATCTGCCATATTGATCACTTTATCCAGTTTTGAGTTCACAACTCTTGCATTATTTCCTGTAATTGAAAATCCGATTTCTGCCCAATCATGGCTGTCATTCAAATCAGTTTCAGCAATCGAGATATTAAATTTGTTCTTTATTCGATGAACGATCGATTTAACAATTTTTCGTTTTTCTTTTAAAGAAGTGATATCAAATAACCGGAATTTGATTTTGCCTGTACCAACTATCATTGCCACTAATACTGTAAAGGTTAAAAAATACCCAATTGACAGGGTTTTATTCGGATGTTTTTTTTCTCACATGCCGAGCCTATATCCAGTCGTTTAATTTTTAAACTCCCTGCAATCTTCCAGCATTCCAGACAGGATATTCTGCCGTCTTGGCTGGCTTTATCAAGGTGTTTATTTAAATCAGGAGCGATTTCAATATTTGGATTAATTTTTTTTCCCCCGTTACCATACCCGAATAATCCAACCTGGCACTGTGTAATCCTATATTCTAAAAGATCTGCCTGTACCCCGATGTCAGAAGGGGGCATGCCAAGTGACGCAGCAACCTGATGGGCCGAAGCGCAAGATATGCAGTCATTGTCAGCAGATAACCGAATTTTTTTTGCTATGGTGTCATTGACCTGACTGTTGGTATGCTTTGCTGAAAAATTTCTTTTATCCTGATGTCCCATAATACCGTCCTGTTTTTATTTTTGG
>JAHJLN010000299.1 GCA_018821715.1 Pseudomonadota bacterium
CTAAGGTCAGGCGGGCCACGATTTACAAAAAATTTGCCAGGGAAATTGATATGATTTATGATGTGTAAGCCGGGCCCGGATACCTCCGGGCCCTTTAAACCGGATTATAAAAGTTTGGCGGCAAGGAACACATCATCCCCTTTAAGCCATCTTTTGGCTGCCGTGTCATCTGAAAATAAAATATTCAGGCTGGCACAAAATCCCACCTGATAAGAGTGGAGACCTTTTTCATCCATTGCCCGGATAAAGGCGGTTGAATACATGTTGGTCATGGAACGAAACAAAGGGAAACAGGGAATTTTTGTTTCACACCCTTTTTCATAGCCCTCACGGCAGGCTTCAACCAAAGTTGAGTGATAGGCCCTGCAGGACATCGGCCTTAAATTGTAAATACCGCAAATACTTTGGGCCTGTTTTTCAAGAAAAGGACAGGCGGTCCTTGTGGTGTGCCACCAGGCATCATCAAGGGTATCACCGCTTTTTTCAAGCTCAGCAACCCTTTTTTTAATGGTTTCAAAAAAAGCGGGTGGCGCTTTTAAGGAAAGCTCGTTAAAAATCACCAGGGCCTCAGGTATGGAAACTCCCACCCGCAAATGACAGCAATAGGCACACCCCTGTTCGCAGACAACGTCCTTTGGCAGGGCAAGCAAAGAACTCATAAACTGCTGCATGGCATAGGCCAGGATATCAATACTCAATTCATTGTCATCCACGAGTTTGCATACGGAATCAGTGGTTTTTTTGACATAGGATTCGAGCATCTTTTGGCCGTCTTTTGCCGTCAACGGATGATTTTCAAAAGCGTCGGATGACATGGTCTTTTCCTGTTATTTAATATTAAATCATATTTGAAAAATAATTTACAAAACAAGCCGGACAACTTTCCGATTTTTTACTCTACAATTTTTAAAGGGCATGTGTAAACGGCTGGCTAATATTTTTATTTTTTCATTGTCAATAAAAGGGTCTTTACCGGGCGGTTAAAGAAGTTGCAAAAGACAAGGAAAAGATGATATTCAATCAGAGTATGAAGCGTGTTAATAATCCTTAAAAGACAGGTAAAACATAATGAAACCACAGGAGATCGAAGATTTAAGTTTTAAAATAATAGAACGAGAGGCAGGGGATCACGGGTTCAGTGATGATCAATGGCCCATTGTCAGGCGAATGATCCATACTTCGGCTGATTTTGAATATATCCATACCGTCAGATTCCATCCTGATGCGGTTCAAAAAGGGATAGCCGCCATAAAAAGCGGTTGCAGGATATTTACAGACACCAACATGGCCCGGGTGGGAATCAGGAAAAAAGAGATTCAAGATTTCGGCGGCGAGGTCAGGTGTTTGATTGCAGATGAAGCCGTTGCTGCAGCGGCAAAGAAACAAGGCACCACAAGAGCGCTTGCAGCAGTGGATATGGCCTGTGATTGGATGAAAGACGGTATTTATGTGATCGGAAACGCTCCAACCGCCCTTTTAAGACTGATTGAACTGATAAAGGATCAAAAGGCAAGCCCGGCGCTCATTATCGGGATTCCCGTGGGATTTGTGAATGCAGCAGAATCCAAGGAAGCGCTGATGGCCCTTGATGTTCCCTATATCACCAGCAAGGGAAGAAAAGGCGGATCAAATATAGCGGCAAGCATTGTCAATGCCCTTGCCATAATGGCAGTTGGGCAGCAATAAGCACAGGAGGCAATTATCAAAGGGTTTGTGATTGGTGCCACTGGAAGCGGAACTGGGAAAACCACCATCAGTCTTGCCATTTTATCCTATCTTTCCGGCCTGGGATATAAGGTAGCTCCGTTTAAAGTGGGCCCTGATTTTATCGATCCCGGCCACCATAGCAAAATCGCAGGGAAAACAAGTTTTAATCTGGATTCCTGGATGCTTTCCAGGGACTATAATGCCCGGATTTTTAAAGAGAAAGCAAGGGGCGCTGATATTGCGGTGGTTGAAGGGGTTATGGGACTTTTTGACGGCTATGACGGCCTGTCGGAAGCAGGGTCTACGGCCCAGATGGCCAAATGGCTGGATTTGCCAGTTGTCCTGATTGTCAGCGCCAAAGGAAAGGCCAGGAGCGCAGCCGCCATTGTCAAGGGGTTTGAAACTTTTGATAAAGATTTGAAAATCGCCGGGGTCATCTTCAGCAAGACCGGAAGCCTGCGGCATTATGACTACTTGAAAAAAGCGGTTGAACAAAACTGCAAAACAAAATGCCTCGGGTTTATGCCGAGAAACGACTCAATTGTCATGCCGGAAAGGCATCTGGGACTGGTAACGGCAGATGAGCTTGATATCAGCAAAGAGGTTCTTTCAATTCTTTGTGCCATGGTCAGGGATCATATCGATATAAAGGGGCTTTGCGACAGCCTTGATTCCTTTGATCTCCCTGAAAAAAAATCGTCTCAAATCACAGGCGTTTCAGGTGCAAAAGGACCAACCATTGCCGTTGCCCGGGACAAGGCCTTTTGTTTTTATTACCAGGATAATTTGGAAATTTTAAAACAGTTCGGGGCAAAAATAATTGAATTTTCACCGTTAAATGATGACCGTCTGCCAAAGGATATTGACGGGATCTATTTTGGGGGCGGATATCCTGAAGTATTTGCTAAAAAACTGTCTGGGAAAAGAACCCTTTTACAGGAAATCAAAGACAACAGTAATAACGGCATGCCCATTTACGGGGAGTGCGGCGGGTTCATGTTTCTTTGCAAAAAACTGTCTGCCATGGATGAAACCCAAAAGTTTGCCATGTCCGGCTGTTTTGAGTTTAACGTTCAAATGTCAAAGCGCCTTCGATCCCTTGGGTACAGGGAAATCACCTTAAAAGAAGATACCATTATCGGAAAAAAAGGGGAGATATTAAGGGGGCATGAATTTCACTATTCATCCCTTGAAACTTCCAATATCGATTTGCCCGGTGTGTATCAGGTTACGTCCCGGGCAGGGCAGGATATTTCTCTGAAAGGCTATCAGGTATTCAATACTCTGGGAAGTTATCTTCATATTCATTTTGGCAGTAACCCTTTGTGTGCAAAGCATTTTGTGGACTGCTGCAAAAAGTATAAGGATCAAAAAAAGACAGATGTCTTCCAGGACGCTTAAAAAAGGATTTACAACGGGTGCGGCCGCCGCAGCAGCGGTCAAGGCTGCGCTCATCTCTTTTTTTTCACAAGCCCCCACCGCTGTTGAGATCTGCTTTTTAACCGGTGAAAAAAAACAGATTGAAATTAAGTCTGTAAAAAAACTGGCAGAAAATAAAGTTGAAGCCATCGTGGTCAAAGACGCAGGCGATGATCCTGATATCACACACAAGGCCCAAATCGGGGCGCGCATAACCCTGTCGGATTCAAAAGAGCCTGTTGTCAACATTTTGGGCGGAAAAGGGGTTGGAACAATTACAAAACCGGGCCTTGAACTGCCTGTGGGAGAACCTGCCATCAACCCCGGACCCAGAACCATGATTCAGCATTCGGTAAAAGAGGTTTTTGCCCTTTTCAATATTCAACAAAAACAGGTGGATATTGAAATTTTTGTTCCAGAGGGTGAAGCGCTGGCCAAAAAAACCTTGAATGCCCGACTGGGAATTCTCGGGGGGATTTCCATTCTGGGCACCACCGGCATTGTCACCCCCATGTCCCACGATGCCTATATTGCCACCATTAAATCCGGTATTTTTGTGGCCGCCGCGACTGGCCTGGATACTCTGGTGTTTACCACGGGCAGGCGGAGCGAACGGTTTGCCATGGAGAAATTTAAATCTTTTGATGACCAGGCCTTTATCCAGACAGGGGATTTTTTTAAAGCCTCCCTTGATATGACAGTATTGAACCCTAAAATTAAAACCATTATTTACACGGTTTTTTTTGGAAAGGCTGTAAAAATGGCGCTTGGATTTGAACACACCCACGCGGCAAAGTCGGAACTGACCTTGAAAAAACTGGCGGGATGGGCAGTTGAAATCACAGGAAACCCTGCCCTTGAAAAACAGATCACAAGCGCCAACACGGCCCGCCACGCTTTTTCATTTATTTATCCGGATTACCCTGAACTGATCACTTGTGTGGGCAAAAAGATAAAAGAGACAGCAGAACGGTTTTCGTGCCGTAAACTTGCCATCCGTGTTCTTATCCTTGATTTTGAAGGCAAGGTTGCATTTGATTCAAGAGAAGACAGTTTCCCAACTCTTTAACGGAAAAAAAGGATCATGCCTGAAAAGAAAAAACTAAAAACACAGGTCCTGATTATCGGCGGCGGCGTTACCGGGACAGGACTTGCAAGGGATCTTTCCTTAAGGGGAATTTCAAGCATTGTCCTGGAAATGGACATGATCAATTCAGGTGCTTCCGGTCGAAACCACGGCCTTCTTCACAGCGGGGCACGGTATGTTTCCTCAGATCCAATATCGGCTCTGGAATGTAAAAAAGAGGGGGATATCCTAAAGAAAATTGCCCCTCACTGCATTGAAGAAACCGGCGGGCTCTATGTGGCGACCCGGGAAGATAAAGAAGACTATATTGATGTGTTTCCAGCGCTTTGTAAAAAGGCGGGGATTCCCTGTGAGAAACTGAGTGTCAAACAAGTCCTGGAGCTGGAACCTGTTCTTTCTCCTCAGACAGTGGCAGCTTTCAGGGTTGAAGATGCTTCGGTGGATCCCTTTCATATCAGCCTTGAAAACATGAACCAGGCCATTGAACACGGGGCCAGGTATTATAATCACTGCAAGGTTACAAAATTTTTAATAGGATCCGGGACCATTGAAAAAGTTGTGGCCAAAGACCTGTTGAACAAAAGAATTTTTGAAATACAAACACAGATTGTAGTGAATGCGGCCGGGGCCTGGTCCGGAGAAATAGCAAAGCTTGCAGGGATTCACGTGGACATGATTTATTCCAAAGGCAGCCTTTTGATCACCCATAACAGGATCAGCAACCATGTGATTAACCGGTTGAGACTTCCCTCTGACGGAGATATCCTGGTTCCCGGCGGTACCGTGTCTATTTTCGGGACCACCTCTCTTCGGATTGATACCCTTGAAACTATTCGGCCCACTGTCCAAGAGATTGATTCTTTGGTAAAAGAGGCCAAAGCCATGGTGCCGGAACTTGAGAATACCCGGTATATAAGGGCCTATGCCGGTGTCCGGCCGTTAATCAATGAACAGGCTTTTGATAGAAAAGAATCAACTGATGACCGGGCTGTTTCAAGGGGATTTTCTTTGATAGATCATAAAAAGGATGAAGTAGATAATTTTATCACCATTACCGGTGGAAAAATGACGACCTTCAGGCTGATGGCCCAAAAAGCCGCTGATATGGTTGCCCGAAAACTTGAGAATACACAGCCCTGCAGGACAGCGGTCACGCCATTGACATCCGGGGCGCCCAGCCAGATGACCGAAGCCGGGATGTCCTTCAGGCTCTGGGCCCAAAAAGGAGAAAAAGAGGATATCACCATGTGCGAATGTGAACTGATTTCAAAAAATCAGTTTAAAGAGCTGATATCATGGCTTAAGAAAAGCAGGAAGACCTCTGATTTAAATGCTCTTCGCATTCATTCACGGCTGGGGAAAGGGTCCTGCCAGGGAACCTTTTGCAGCCAGCGGGTGACAGGGTTCATGTATGACGAGAACTATTTAAAAGAGGATGAAGGCATTTATAATATAAAAGACCTGCTCCATGAGCGGTTTATCGGGCAGCGGCCGGTGCTGTGGGATGGTCAGCTCTCCCAGTCCGAACTGAATGAAGCCTTGTATTGCGGATTTTACGGACTTGAGCTGGAAAAATAATAAGGAGTAAGGTGTTAATGGAATCTTGCCGGTGTATTGAAACAGATCTGCTGATTATCGGCTCCGGCATGGCCGGCATGTCAGCAGCTCTTTTTGCCGCAAACCGCAGGATTAACACCATACTCTCAGGAGGTGCCGGTGGATTTGAATATTCAAGCGGTCTTCTGGATCTGTGGGGAATCTCTTTGACCCAAAAAGGGCGGATCACCAAAAAACCATGGGATATGCTGGCAAGGCTGTCAGATCAGAACCCTGACCACCCCTATGCAAACTTAAAAAAAGAGACAATAAAACAGGCGTTTTTAGAACTGACAACTGCTTTAAAGCCCCAGGGACTTACCTATACAGGCTATGATGCCTTAAACGTGACCGTTATGACCCCCTTTGGCACTCTAAGACCCACCTATCGGCTGCCCCTTACCATGGGGTCAAATGCAGCGGCAGTCAAGGAAAAAGAGCCCTGCCTGATCCTTGACTTCAAGGGGTTAAGAGAGTTTTCAGCAGTTTTTTTTAAAGAAATGATGAAAAAAGACTGGAAAGGCCTTACCACCCAATGCCTTGAATTTCCAGGCACTCAATTGAGATCCCAAGTGTTTGCCCCCTTTCTGGCAAGAAGCTTTGAAACCCAACAGATACAGGAAAAGTTCATTCACATGGTAAAACCGGTTTTAAAAGGAAAAACCTATCTGGGTCTTCCAGCCATTTTAGGCGTTCATTCCTCAGAAAAAATCCTGACCACCCTGGAAAAAGAACTGGGGGTTAAGATATTTGAAATTCCCACCTCGCCTGTCTCTGTTCCCGGAATCCGGCTTAAGGAAACCCTGATGAAAGCGCTGGAAGGATCCAGTGTCGCCATGGAACCGGATCAGCGGGTGACAAAGGTGTTAAAGGCATCCAACAAAGGGTTTGAATGCCTCCTGGGATCTGAAAACAATTATGTCACGGTTCAGGCAAAAGCCGTGTTGCTGGCAACCGGGAGATTTATCGGCAAAGGTCTTTATGCGGATCAAAAAAAAATTCATGAGACAGTATTTGATCTGCCGGTTTTTCAGCCGGAGAAAAGACAGCTCTGGCACAGTCAGGACTACTTTGATCTAAAGGGTCACAGGATCAACCAGTCCGGTATTGAGACAGATCATCTGTCCAGGCCGGTTGATAAACATAAAAAACCGGTTTTTAATTGTCTTTTTGCCGCAGGCGCCATCCTTGCCCACCAGGACTGGATGAGAAGCAAGTGTGGCGCCGGGCTTTCTATTGGGACAAGTTTTCATGCCATCCAATCCTATCTTCAAATTCATAAGGGAGCATGTTAAGATAAAAAAACCGTATATGGAAAATTGATATGAAAAAACACCAATCCGATGCAAAGACAGTCTTGAATCAACTGGGCAGATTGTCCGGTTTTTTAACGGACCTGGATACCCATGCAAGTAAGGAAGACTGCTTTGATTTTCCGTTGAAAATTATTCAAAAAACCATGAAGTTTGATGTCAGCGTGTTATACAAGGTGTCCAATGTTATTGAAAACTGGCTGATTTTAGAAGTCGTTAAAATCCTTGATCCTAAAAATCTGCGCCTGGATTTGAAAGAAGGTAGAAAATTAAGACTGTTTCTGGACAACCGGGATAAAAGATACGTAAATGAGGTGTCAGCGTTTTTAGACAAACGGATTTCAACCTTTAATGTACCGGGTATGGGATCAGATATCATAGGGTATGTCTATCTGCCGGAGAGTTTTGGCGGGGCCTATCTTTTTGGCGGCGATTTCTGCGGGCATGAATCGTCTATCAAAGATTATGAAGTCGCAGGGGTTGAAATCATGTGTAATTTTCTAAGCACGATTCTGCTGAAAACACAGTTTGAACAACAGGCGGAATACGACACGCTCACAGGACTTTTCAACAGTGGCAAAATTAAACAAAAATTAGAGGTCATCCTCAAGCGGTTTGAACGAAAGCCTTTAGCAAGTGCCTGTATCGCCATGGGTGATATTGATTTTTTTAAAAAGGTCAACGATACCTATGGGCACATTCAGGGTGATATGGTTTTGAAAAAGGTGGGTGATATTCTTTCAACTTCCATGCGAGGGGTCTTTGATGTGGCCGGCCGGTACGGCGGAGAGGAATTCTTATTGATTTTTGATGAAACCGATGAGGCAGACGCCTTTCAAATTATTGAAAGGCTTCGGAAAACCATTGAAGAAACAAAGTTTGAAAAAGCGGATAAAACAGGGAAAATCCTGGACAATGAATTTTTAAGGATCACCATGTCCTTCGGAATATCAAAGTTTAGCAAAGCGGCAGGCATAAACATCGCTACAGACTGGATCAGCCAGGCAGATTCGGCTTTATATGAATCCAAACAGAACGGAAGAAACAGGACAACCCTATTTAAAGGACATTGAAAAATGAGTTTTGAGATAACTCCCATCGGGATCATCCATACACCGTTTGATGAGTTAACGGGCATGCCCATACAACCGTCCGGTGCAGGTTATGTAACCGGTACCATCGTTATTAATAAAGAATATGAACAAGGGTTAAACGACCTTGAAGGGTTTTCCCATATCATTCTTCTGTATCATTTCCATCAATCAAAAGGATATGACCTGATGGTAAAACCGTTTCTGGATGATCAGAAAAGAGGTCTTTTTTCCACACGGGCTCCCCGGCGGCCCAATCCCATCGGGCTGTCCATTGTTCAACTGGCCAAAAGAGACGGCAACACATTAATTATTAAAGGAATTGATGTGTTGAACGGCACCCCGCTGATCGATATCAAACCCTATGTCCCGGGTTTTGATGCAAAAAAAGTGACAGCCATTGGCTGGCTTGAAAAAAAACAGGAAAATGCCGGATCTCTAAAGTCTGATGACCGGTTTATTGAAAGCTGATTCATGAATCACAAATAAAAGGAAGATCTTTTGACAATGAAATATCAGTTTAACCGTCAGGAATTTGCAGGGTCCTTGGGGGATCTGGGAACCATTTTACCCATTGCCATTGGAATGATTCTGGTCAATAAACTCAACCCTTCCGGCCTTTTCTTGTCTGTAGGACTGTTCTATATTTTTACCGGATTATACTATGGGGTTACGGTTTCTGTGCAACCCATGAAAGTGATCGGTGCCTATGCAATTGCCACTGCCATGAGTTCCGGTCAGGTTTTGGCAGCCTCTTTATTAATGGGAATAGTTCTGCTTGTCCTGGGGTTAACCGGTGCCATTGATATCATAGGAAAATATACCCCAAAATCCGTCACAAGAGGGGTTCAGCTTTCAACCGGAACCCTTCTGATGGCCCAGGGGGTAAAGCTGATGATCGGTACATCAACGCTTCAGATCTTGCATAAAACAGCTGAGCCGTATCTAACGGTTCAATCCTTAGGCCCGGTACCCATTGGCATTTTCATCGGAATTACCGGAGGAATTTTAACCCTGTTTTTACTGGATAATAAAAAACTGCCCGCAGGCCTTATGATCGTTATCCTTGGCATCACTATCGGATTGATACTGGGAACAAAACAAGGATTCGGCAGACTTGCCTTCGGGTTTTATCTTCCTCAATGGATGCCTTTGGGAAGTCCTTTAAAAATAGATTTCATGTTTGCCCTGTTTGCCCTTGTGCTTCCTCAGCTGCCAATGACAGTGGGGAATGCGGTTATTGCCAATGCCGATCTTTCCAGGGAGTATTTTGGGGAACAATCAAAAAAGGTCACCTATAAAGGATTGTGCATCACCATGGCACTGGGGTGTATTCTGTCCTTTTTTCTGGGTGGCATGCCGTTGTGTCACGGGGCAGGAGGGCTTGCAGCTCACTATCGATTCGGCGCCCGGACAGCAGGGTCCAATTTTATGATCGGCGCGCTTTTTGTCCTTTTGGTGCTTTTCTTGGGATCTGGAATATTGACAGTCATTTACCTTTTACCCATGGCCATACTGGGAGTTCTGCTGATTTTTGCCGGAAGTCAGCTTGCACTGACCATCCAAGATATTTCCGGGCGAAAAGATCTTTTTGTCGTGGTGGTTATTTTAGGGATTACCCTGGCAACAAACCTGGGGATAGCTGTTATGGCAGGGTTTGGCTTGGCCTATGTTTTGAAATGGAAAAAAATAACGATATAATCAGGTAAAAACAGCATACTGGTTTTTGCCATTGGATTTTGCCTGGTAAAGGGCTTTGTCTGCTTTTTTGATAAGGGCTTTATCATCTGATGTAATTTTGGTTTCACAGGCAATGCCAAGGCTTATGGTAACAACATTCATAACATCTGACCGTTCGTGGCCGATCTTCATAGCCTGAATCCGGTTTATTAATTGTTTGGCAATATGGACAGCTCCTTTTTCATCCGTATCCGGCAAAACGATAATAAATTCTTCACCACCGTATCGGGCACAAAAATCCACTGGTCGCTTTAGGGTTGATTTGATCGCATTTGCCACCAGAACCAGTACATTATCTCCCCTGTGATGACCGTAAAAATCGTTATATTTTTTAAAATTGTCAATATCCGCCATAAGGATCGCAATAGGGGTACCCTGGCGTTGAGTCTGCTTAACTTCCATGACGATTCTGTCGTTAAAATATCTTCGATTGGGAATATTGGTCAGGGCATCGAAAACCGCCTGGTGGTGAATCGTTTCATATGCTTTTATCAGTTTGAGCCCTGAAACCAGAATGATGATAAAGCCGATACTTCCGATAATCAGGTGCCCCAATACAAGGGGAAAAATATTGGTTTTTTGCGGGTCCAGGATTTTAATGCTGATGCCGCCGATGATATCATTGAGGGCATACCCCTTTTCAGTATGACATGCCAGGCAGGATTTTTTGGCCTTCAAGCCTTTCATATATCTAAAGTATGACCCCCTGTCGGTTGTAAATCTTTCACCGACTTCATCCAATTCATTTTTTGAAAAGCTTTCCAAGGCTTTTTGTTCCCAGTCATCTGGTTTGTTTTCCGGGCGCAGGGGGTTGAGGCCTGCCACATGAAATTGAATCCCCAGTTTCTTATTGGTAAGTTCTGAAATTTGACGGGTCATAAAGGCCGGGTTGATCTTGGTCAGAAAAATTCCATCACAGTTTATATCTCTTTTTAGGTCTTTCAGGTAAATATTGGGTTTTGTCTGGTCTGTAACGTTTACATAGACACCGTTATGAAACGAATTCCATCGCCGGGTCACCACCATCAGATCAAAAAGGGTTCCGGCTGTTTGACGAATCAGGGCATCCTGATTTGATTTAGCTGTTGTAAGACTCCAGTAGAGCGAAACGCTTGATATAAATATCCAAACCAAAATAACACCTGAAAGTTTTTTTCTCATTCTAAATCCCCAAATTAGACCATGATAAGTTATGTTAGCAAAGCAAAGTTTTATTGTCAAAAAAACTCTTTACCTTATTTTAACATTTCTATAATCTTGGCATGCCTGATTCATTATCTTGATATGACAATGATTTAATAGAAGCAACAAAATGGAGTCGCCCTTGCAAAATGATGATATGACCGTTAAGGCATCTGCCCTGACTATTTTTTTATGTATTCTTTTTGGTGCCAATACTGTAGCCATAAAATTGTGTCTAACAGGGATCGGTGCTTTTACCGCAGCAGGAATCAGGTTTGCCATTGCAGCCACTGTGATTTTTTTATGGGCCAGGTACAAAAAAACATCCTTAAAACTCAAGAAGAAACAATTGGGCCAGATGCTGGTGCTTTCTGTTATTTTTGTTGTTCAGCTCTCTTTTTTTTATCTGGGCCTTGGCAAAACCACTGCCTCCCACGGCGTACTGATATCCAATGTTCTACCCTTTATTGTATTGATTATGGCCCATTTTTTTATCCCGGGTGACAGTATTTCTTTAAAAAAGGGGGTGGGAATAACCTTGGGTTTTCTGGGTGTTTTATTCTTGTTCTTTGACAATCAGGACCTGACCGGGGAGTTTATAAAAGGAGATTTGATTATTCTGGCAGCGGTCTTCTTGTGGAGCTCGAATGCAGTGTATGTCAAAAGAATTATTTCTGAATATACAGCTGTTCAAATTACCATATATCCCATGATTATCGGAACCCCGTTCTTTTTTCTCGCAGGGTTTTTATGGGATGATCAAATGATACACATGATCAACCCTACGATTATCAAATCCTTGCTGTATCAATCCATTGTAACCGCATCTTTTGGGTTTATTGCCTGGAACACCCTGCTGCAGAAATTCGGGGCAACCGCCCTGCATTCCTTTGTCTTTATCATGCCGATAGCTGGAGTCTTTTGCGGCGTGCTGATTTTGGGTGAAGCCATTACACCTAATTTAGCCGCATCCATCGCGTTTATAGTGGCAGGGGTGATCATCGTCAATTTGAGAAGAAAAAAACGGCCCGCATCAGTGCATTAAACAACGCAGGGTATCAATTGTTCTTTTGATTGATAGGCGTAAAAACAATGATCCGGAAGTTCCAAAAAAGCTTTTTTGTTTTTAATGTTTTTTATTTTATCAGAAGAAAAGATAAAGAGCGTGCCGGCAGTTTTAAGGATTGACCTGCAATGATTGCTCAAAGGAAGGTCAGGATCAGGATGAATGACAACACAACAGGTTTCGCAGGTTTCCTGGAAGAGAAACAGGCCGTCAAAAATATCTTGAATGATAGCTATTTTCTTTTTTTTTTCTCCTAAAACCATTGTCGGGCTCAAACTTCCAGGTATCATTGTTGTTTTGTCGTTTTTATGTTCCTCATAGGGATGGATAAAAACCGAGACCAGTTCTTTTTCAACAATATAGGGAATGACAATGCCTGAAGGAAGAAACAGTTTTTCATCGGAAGTTAAAACACGGTTTAATCCCCAGTTTTGAATAGGCCGTTCCTGGCTGAACTTGTTCCAGCCCAGGAGGAGCTCTTTTGCAAATTGATTTTTAAGACCCCGGGTAAATAAAAAAACAAGGGGATCTTCATTGTTTTTCCCCCAAAGGTGCCTGTGGGACCGGGTCACAAAAGCCATGGCTTTTTTTTTCCAGGCAGACATATCAAATACAGGTTTATTTGGCATTTTTTAAATCCGTTTATTCAAGCACTCTTTTTTTGTCATAAGGCCAGCATACCAGAAAAGTTTAGGGACCAGAAGGGCATTTATAAATGGCAGCTGATGAATGTCTGTAAAAACAGGGATCATGGTGTTAAAAAATTTCTTTATATATTAAAAAAGCGTACAGACCCGTCAGGACAATCCCGGCATATCGTGGCAGTTTTCCTAAAAATGCGGCAAATAAAAAGTGTCCGGCAGAAGCTGCCATAACAATAAAAATGCCAAGTTCAAAGGACGGCCCGATCGTGATGGGTGAAAAGATGGCAAAAACACCAATGCAAAGGGGGATACAGATATGACAGTCACCAATCTGGGAAGAATAGGCAATGTCGGATCGAAGAACAGCTGAGTAATACACTGCTAAAAAAGTATTGGGAAGCACCATGAGAATGCCGCTCAAAAGGCCCAGGTTGGTTTTGGAGTAAAACCCGATGCCATGGGATGAAACCCATTGGATAAGGTTTTCAATGCTTGAAAAAATGCCCCAGGCGCAGATGCCGATAATAATGAAATCGATAATAATTCTCTTTTTGATTTTTCTTGATTTTCGGGTATTATTTTTTAACACATCAAAGACATGGTACAATTGCCAGAAAAAAAAGAGACCCACCAGCAGTAATCCGTCAGCAGCAGATATTTTTCCATCCTTTGACACAAGTAAAACTGCTCCACAAAAGAAAATCAAGGCAAGAATGCTTAACAGCAGTGACAGCAGGTTGATTTTTGTATCATCAGCCGGTGTTTGTTTGCCGACAAAGAGATTCAGCCCCCACAATAGGGAAGGAATGGCAAGCACAAGCGTCAGGGTTGTAATGTTGTTTACCAGGCAGTTTTCAAGGACCAGGGAACCATCAGAACCGTTTCTGGCAACCAGATAAGCAAAGCACAGGTTGGGAAACCCACTGAAATAGGGCATAACAAGGGTGCCGATAAGGGTGCCTTCAAATCCGTTTTTTTCAACCGCATTGAGCCTGAAGATCATTAATAAGGAGCAGGCCAAAAAACAGAGTAAAAGCTGCCACCACCCCGGGGTCAGCAACAGGTTCAAGAAAGCTTGAATGGTTTCATCCATTTTTATCTGTCTAAGAAAAGAAACAGCCTGAGCTGATAAATTATCCAATTAGTGTTTCCTGAATTCGGTATTAAATAAAAATTCAATAGTTTTGAATAAATAAAGGATTGATCGGGGTAAATCAAGGATTTATCAATGATCTTACTTACTGTGGCTGCCATTGGAATCAGGCTATTTAAGCTGTGATAGAATTTGGTCATTAATTCAAGTAGATATAATTTATTTTTTAAATATGCAAAAAAAAGGTTTGACAGAAGGCTTTTTTTCATGCATATTACGCCGGTCTTCACGAGAGACGGTTTGAGTGTCCTCGGGGAGTTTTTTTTTGATCTTTGAAAATTGGTCAGTGAGAAATTTGAAGAGCTAAGTCTAAAAACAAGACTTAAAAGAGTTTAGATAGTATAAGGATTATAACTGGAGAGTTTGATCCTGGCTCAGAATGAACGCTGGCGGCGTGCTTAACACATGCAAGTCGAACGAGAAAGGGATTGCTTGCAATCCTGAGTAGAGTGGCGCACGGGTGAGTAACACGTAGATAATCTAC
>JAHJLN010000300.1 GCA_018821715.1 Pseudomonadota bacterium
CAGCTTGTGACTAAAGAAAGAATCGAATCCATGACGATTATTGACGGCCGGATCCTGGGGGATATTGAAAAGGATATTATCAAGGTTGCTGCAGTGGACTGTGTCGCTTTGTCAAACACCTGCTTTACCGGGCTGATGAAAGGCACTGGGATGAAACAGGGTGCCATTGCCACCAGTGCGTCCTGGGATACCCGGGACATCACGGTTATGGGCGCAGATGAAGCAGATATGGCACTGGCGGTGAACAGGATCGGCGAACTCAACGGCGGATCAGTAGTCTGTGCAAAAGGCCGGGTAATCGCAGAACTTCCCATGCCCATCATGGGCATTATGTCGGATCTTTGTATGGAAGAGATTGCCCTGAGAACCCAACAGGTCAATCAGGCGGCAAAAAAACTAGGGATTATTTTTGAAGATCCCCTATTGTCTCTTGTGACAATGACCAGTGCCGCCATTCCCTATTTAAAAATATGTGAGGAAGGGCTGGTCAACCTGAAAGATGGAAAGACACTCGGGCTTTTTGTCAAATAAGGCCTCTTTTGAAACAACCTTGAATCACGCCTCAGTATTTTCCGGAAGATGCAGGGTAACCCCGGCACCTTTTAATGGGGATTCCCCAACTGATCCTCCCCTGATATTGTAGACACGAAGTTAAGCCTCTATAATGCAGGTTAATGACCTCCGGCCCAAAAATTTTTACCTGTGAAATTAAGTTTTAATTTGCTTTTGCCTGTCTGTCAGAGTAATATTTGTTTTAATTAAATTCAGTTTGAAACGATCCATCAACGAAATTATTTTTAAAATATTCAACTAAAAAAGTTGTATTTCTTTAACGTTATGGAGAGCAATGGTCACCTTAAAAGCTAAGAACAAAGCCGAAAAAGAGAGTATTGACCTTTTAGAGCTTGCCGTCAACTGTAAAATGATTACCAATGAGCAGGAAGAGCAACTCCTGCAGGAAATTTTTAAGCACACCCAGAAAAATCCCAAAGTTTCTGTTGCGCGGTCTCTGTACCAACATAAAATTCTTGAAAAAGATCAGATAGAATTTTTGTTTGCGATAAAAAAACATATTGACATGCTAATGCTGGATAAGAAATTTGGCAGGCTGGGCGTCGCCAATGAGTTTGTTTGCCAGGAAAGCATTGATAAAGCCATGACCATCCAGGTTGATATTTTTAAAAAGCAGAAAAAAAGTGTTAAAATCGGAGATATTCTGGCCCAAAAAAAAGAGATTACTGAGGCGAATAAAACAGCTATTTTATTAACTCAGGACCGTATCCGCGACGAATATTTGGCTGATGCCATAAATGCCATAGCCACAAACGAAATGGAAAGATCGGCAATCAACAAACGATTTGGCGCCATAGCTGTAAAAAAGGAACTGATAACCACCGAACAATTAAATCAGGCACTGAAAGCCCAGAAAAAAGAAGAAAAAGAAAAAGGTGAAAAACGATATTTGGGCGAGATTTTAAAAGAATTATTCAACCTGACAGAAAAGGACACGATAAAGATTTTAAAGATTCAAAAAACACTTGAAACCAAACGGATGAATCTACAGAAAAAAGTTTTTTCATTTAATGCTGAAAAAGAATCGGTAAAGTTATTGAATCAATTTCTAACGTTGCAGGTGTCTGAAGATAAGCTTGCTGCTTTTGTCATTCAAAAAAAAGGAGATGCACCCCAAATAGATAGCGGTGATGTGATAAACTGGCTTGCCAATGCCGGAATTAAATATGGGGTTCGCACAAAAAAAGAGATTCAAGTGTTTTTTGAATCACCAAAACCGGGTAAAAAATTTAAAATCGCCCAGGGGCTTGCGCCGATTGAAACAAAAAAAGAACAGATCCAGTTTGTATTTGATAAAAATACTATTGAAGATCCGGCTGAATCAGAAAATGATGCCCAGGTTAAAAAGGATGATGTGATTGCCACGGTAATTCCTTTTGAAGCAGGGACTCCAGGAAAAGATGTCTTTGGTCATCCCATCGCCATTGAGCAGGATGATGCTGTCATGCTGAGCAGCGGAGAGGGGGTTGCCAGAAGAAACAATGATTTCATTGCCTTGATAGACGGGATACTCCGGGTCTATAAAAATAGAACGCTTTTCGTTATTCCGGTAAAAACCTGTGTTGAAACAAAAGAGATTGAGGGTGATATATCAGAAGCAACACAGGATCAGTATCTGGATTGTGATCTCAATGTGTCCGGTAATATTTCACCCGGTGCAACGGTTGTATGTCATGGCCTTACAGTTAAGGGTGACGCATTGGGAAATATTTCTGCTACCAGTGATGTTGAAATCCAGGGGAATATTGGTGACGGCAAAGATGTTGAAAATGCCCAGCCATCAATTCAAATCACCACCCATGGCCAGCTGAAGGTCAACGGTAAAAAGATTTGTGCCCAAATTATCACGGATAAAGGCTTGTCAGCGCCCCATGCAGATGTTGTCAATTCAAGGATTTTTTCTTCAGGTGATGTGGTCGTAAAAAACATTCAATCAAGCAAAAGTACGCCATCTGTCATTTGGATCGCCATGAAACATACCCTAGAATTACAAAAATTAAAAAAGGCGATTAAGGAAGAACAAAAAAAACTTGATGAATTCACGCATAAAAAGGAAATTGATGCCCTTAGCAAAAAGCTGATGGAGCAGGTTCAGGTGCAGCAGAACTATCTTGAAAATCAAAATGTTCTCTCGTATTTGATGAAAGTCATGGATCACGTTGAATTTAAAGATCTGGAACCAATTGGAAAAAAAATTGACGCCTATGATAATAAAAAAGCAGCTCAAAGCGAAAACCAGGAACAGATTCCTAAAAACACAAAAGCATACAAATTTTTTGAAAAAATTGTGGATAGACTGAAGTCTGTTGAACAAAAAAACCAGGAACAATATGTAAAAGAACTCTATGATAACATTACAGACCTTCTTAAGGCTGCTGTCAACGCCACGGACCGTTTTAATAAAAAATATGAGGCAAGGTGCAAACTAATTAATGCACACGTTGAAAAGCACAAAGAAAAGATTTCAGAAAAAGAACAGAAAATTCGGGAACTCCTGTCACAAAGAGATTATTTAAAACTTGTATCGGAAAAAGAAGGAAACGATGATCAGCTGCTGATAAAAGTGAAAAATGAATTGGCCAAACACACGGTAATAAAAGGTAAAGAGGCACAGCTTACGATCGATAAAACAATCCACGGGGTTTTTATTAGAGAAATAGAGGCTACGGCACAAAAAAAAGCCGAAATGCTTGTTCAAGGGTCTTTTGAATAATGGGTTAAAATTGATGTATGAATAGATCAGCCGGTCCCTCCATACAGAGACAGCGCTTTCGAACAGAACATCGATTGAAGGCCGGGAATTATTGACTTTTTCATCTATAGATAGAGAAAAGGTTTCCTGTTGTTCAATGAGTAGACGATAGTTTGGGGGTGCAAAACAGATGTGTCCCGGTTGAACCGGATCTTTATCATTTACCGTCATTACCGGCAGGGGTGTTTTGCTTTGAAAAATATCACCCATATTGTCTGTTGCGAGATTATAATTTGAGAAAACAATTCGTTTTTTTAATGATTTGTTAATTATCATGGAATCATAATTGGCATGGTAGTAACCACGTCCTTTATGTAGGAAAGCCCTTAAATGATGAAGAGATTTATCAACTGGCAAGAAAACTCGGGCTTTTTGTCAAACAAGGCCTCTTTTGAAACAACCTTGAATCACGCCTCAGTAGTTACCGGAAGATGCAGGGTAAACCTGGCACCTTTTAATGATGGAGATTCCCCGACAGATACAGCGCCGTTATGCCAGATGGCAATCCGCTTTGCAATGGCAAGCCCAAGACCGTATCCGCCTGATTCCCTTTGTCTGCTTCCATCAAGCCTGAAAAAGGGTTCAAAGATCTGATCCCTTGCAATTACCGGAATTCCAGGACCATCATCATCAACATGGATGAAACAGATGTCTTTTCCCGGCTCAAAGATGACCTCTACGGTTTTGCCGGCATATTTGGATGCGTTCCGGATCAGGTTTCGAACCGCCCATCCAAGGTATACCGGTTCAAATCTTATGATAAATCTATCGGTTTCAGGGTTGGTTCTAAATATTATATCTTTATCCGGAATGTTTTTGTGTTCAATATGAATAATGTTTTTCAGCCAGGAAACCATTTCATTTTTTGAAAGGCCGCCGGGTCTGTCCGGCTCTCTTTCAAATTTGGCATAGGTCAGCATTTCGTTGACAAGAGATTCTATCTCTTCAACATCCTTACCGATTTCAGCGATATATTTTTTTTCATGATCCTTTTGCGGCGTTGCATCAAGGAGCATTTCCAGGCTGAATTTTATCCGTGACAAAGGGGTCCTGATTTCATGGGATACGCTGTTGGATAATTCTTTTTGAGATTCCAGAAGTTTTTGTATTTTTTCGGCCATCGTATTAACGGCTGTTGCAATCTGGGATAACGATGAAATCCTGGTGACCTTTACTCTTGCGCTATGATCTCCGGCAGCAAAGCGGACAGTTGTTTTTTCTATATTTTTTATATTCCTGTTCAAAAAAAAGGTCCAGGCCAAGGCCGGAAGGGTCAGGAATACAATTAAAAGACCCCAGAAAATAAGGGTTGCCTTAAAATTAAGATCATCCCCTGGAAAGGGTCCCCCCATGGTCAGGGCCCGGTCGGAACTACCCAGTCTCCGGACAAGCATATCCTTTTCATCTTCCTCGATAATCTGACCATTGAACAGATCTTTTTTATCTTGTTCGTCGATTTGAAGTTGATCCAGCCGATAAAGCCCCAACGGATATCCGAACCGGGACTGGAGGGTTGCAAGCTCCTCTTTCTGGTGCGCTTCATCCAGGCCGACCAGCCGTTCTGCTATCAAGGAAAAGGTTCCCTTTGAAAGATCCCTTTGTGCCTTTTCGACATCCGCTTCAAAGATCTGTTCAATAATCGGACTGATACCAAAAGGGACAATAAAAAGGGTAAGCAATAAAAGAATATAAATGGTAATAAAAATTCGTTTCATTGGTCAGAAGACTTATCCCAGGCATCTTCAACAAAAAGATATCCGCTGCCCCAGACTGTTTTTATCCTGAAAGGCTGATCCGGGTTATCATTGAGTTTTTTTCTAAGCCTTGATATGGCCACATCCATGGACCGGTCTATCCCGTCATATTCTATTCCTTTGACAGATTGATATAAAAAATCGCGGTCCAATACCTTGCCTGCTTCTGATGCAAGGTGCCATAAAAGATCAAATTCCGTGGTTGACAGATCAACCGATTCCTCGGACAGGGTTGCACTTCTGGAGGCCGAATTAATCACAAGGGAACCGAACTGAAGCCTTTTTTTCTTTTCATCTGATATCCCTGCATCTGCTCCAAAATGATCTGCTCTTCTAAACAATGCCCGAATCCTTGCCAGCAGGACCCGCGGTTCAACAGGCTTTTTCACATAGTCATCCGCACCCAGCTCAAGGCCCGCAACCTGGTCCATATCACCTTCCCGGGCAGTAAGAATAAGAATCGGCCCCTTGTACAGCGTACGGACATCCCTGCAAATGGACAACCCGTCCTTTCCAGGGAGCATCAAGTCAAGAATAACCATATCCGGTGCTTCATCTAAAATTCGGTCCACTGCCCAGTCACCCTGGTGCTCCACCAGAATATTGTATCCCTGTTTTTCAAGATATTCTCTGACAAGCTCAGATAATCTTAAATCATCTTCCACGAGCAGGATTGTTTTTTTGAGTTCATTCATCGGTTAAATTTTTATTCTTTATTGTTGCAATCTGGAAAAAGAATATCATACCGATATCTTATAAACCACTTAAAAAGTGTTTCAAATTGTAATCAAAATCCTGTCTGCTTTTTTTTAGGTTGCCTGATGCAACGGGAGCTTAATGGTAAATTTAGTGCCCTTGCCGGGAAAGGATTCAACCGATATGATGCCTTTATGGTTCTCCACAATAATAAAATAGGATACATACAATCCCAGACCGGTTCCAACACCAACAGACTTGGTGGTATAGAACGGTTCAAATATCCTTGATTTGATATTGTCGTCCATACCCGGACCGTTATCTTCTATTTGGATTACGGCAAAGCCCTCTTCCTGTGTGGTTGTCACCTTGAATTCAGGGGCCCTGTTTTTAGAATTTTCCATCATGGCATGGGCACCGTTTTTTAATATATTAAAAAACACCTGCTGAATTTTCCCCACATCACAGGGAACATCCACCATATTTGAGGAATAATTGCGGATGATTTCAATTTTTTTAAAATCAACCTGCTTTTTTAAATCATAATCTTTTTCAACAATCTGCAGGGTCTGATCCAGAATCTTTTCAATACACTGGTTTGAAAAAGAGCTGTCACTTTTCCTGCTAAAGGTCAGCATGTTGGCAACAATATCCGCCGCCCGCCGTCCGGCATCCAATATGGCGTCAAGCATTCCAAAGATATTACGGTTTTTAAAATAAAGATTCAATTTTTCAAGGTCAATGCCAATCTGGCCTGCTGCCTGAACGTTTTTCGGCAGGTCTGTTCTTGTACGGTTCTGTATGACCTGGGCACTCTGAATAATGCCGGCTAAAGGACTGTTGATCTCATGGGCCATCCCGGCTGCAAGACCCCCGATGGACTGCATTTTTTCCGTCTGAATCATCATCTCTTCCATATAAACCCGGGTGGTGATGTTATCGATTCTTATGACTGCACCATCGATTTTACCGTTGATCAGCGGGTAAGCCGTCACATCAAAAAACATCCGTTCATTATTGACAAAGGTTTCCAGTCGTTCCTCTTTTTTTATCTGCCCCTGTTCAATAGCCTGAAAGACAATGGATTTCTCTTTTTTGAGCAACGGAAAAACCTCAAAAAGGTCTTTGCCTTCCACAGTCTCAAAGATTTTTCCGGTCATTTTTTGGGCCTCGCCATTCCAAAGACTGACCCTGGCTCTTGTATCCACACCAATAATAATGGACGGCATGGAATCAATAATTTTTGACAGCATTGCCTTTAAGGATACATTGGAATCTTCAACAGATGATTTGGATTGTTCAAGCTCCAGGATTGCCAGCTGGATACTGTCTGCCATTGAATTAAAGGTCTGGCCTAAAGCCCCTATTTCATCCGAGGATTGAATATCAAGCCGATAGTCCCTCTCTCCTCTTTGAAATCTTGAAATCCCTTTGATCATGGTGGTAATTTTCCCTGTAAGTGCGGAGGCCATCAGCACGGCAATCACAATGACAAAAATCGCCATGATCCCCGTGTATAAGGTCAGATGGGTAGCGGTATGCTGCAGGGAGGTGACAATAACATCCTTATTTTCCTTATGCTGAGTTTCAATGGTCTGTATATACTGATCTTCTGCTTTTCTGATAACCTTTGCCGTAGCATCTGCCGGTTTATGAAACTCATCCACATTGGCACCAATGGTGACAAATCCAAACCCCCGCGGACTTTGGCTGTATTGCCCTGTAAAATACGGGATGGTTGCTGCAGTCGTCAATTTTTTAAGCCCGCTCCACTGGATCACAAATGATCCTGATCCGCCGAATTGTGTTAAATTATTCCACCCGTCACACTGGGGCGCAAAATTAAGATACCGGCAGTCCAATGCAACCAGGCCTTTTTTAATCAATTCTTTTGAAGCTGGTTTTGAAAGCGCCTGATTTTCATATACTGGCAAGGATTCCAGAAATTTGGAAATACCCAGTTCACTTCTTTTATAGTTTTCATAATCCGCTTCTTCCAGCCAGGGAATGGCCGGATCACCCGTGCCTGGATCATACCCTACAATAAAATAATCCCTGGGATGGGAAATATTGCGGCCTTTATGATCCCACATAAAGGCATAATTTCCAGAACCTGCATCTGAAATGGCTGAATATCGTTCCTGAGTCGGGACGATATGGTCGGTAAATTCCATAACATGGGTGTGATCCAGAGCAAGGGTAATATACCCTTTTATCGTCGAGTTGTCTGTCACGGGCATGGCCCACCGGATAATGCCCTGAAATTTTCTGCCTACTGGATTTTCTTTGCCTGCGTATCCGGATTGTTCAGGAGCATATTCCCTCCCCATCTTTTGGGCCCTATCTTTTGTATAGGGACCGATCATATGGGTTTTCACATAAGCCCCGATCACATCAGACACATAGATTTCCCCGGGCTTAAGAGCCTTTAATTCCTTAAAATAGGTTTCAGCCCGACAAAAGGTCTGATCCTTTTTTGAAACATCTTTGAGTGCATCAGACAAAAGATCGGAAGCAGTGGCTTTTATCCTTTCTTTTCCTGAAACATCCACATAGGTTATTTCAAGATACAGGGGGGAAGGTACAATCCTTTCTGTTTTTGCAGGCTCACGGTAATGGAAATCAAGGGCATTGTCCCTGTTTTTTGCACTGATGGTCTGTTTTTCATCCTGATCAGGGTCCAAGGGTTCCCAGGCATTTCTTTTTTCATTGAGTATCCAGGGTCTGTGAAGGGTAATATTGCGTTTATGGGCATTTAAAAATGCCTGGTACAGATCCTTATCCGGCTTGAGCAAAGATGCCATCTTGATATCCACATCCCGGTCTTCTAAAAATGCTGCAACATTTCTGGCCGTAATGGTCGTCAAGTGCTCAATAGCTTCACGTGACCTTAAATCAAGGGCCCTGATGGAACTTGTTGTGGCTATGTCGGCCACCTGTTTCGTTGTTTTTGTACTGGTTTGTGCCATGTCATTGACGTGTTTTTCAAGGGTGGTGGATAAAGAAAAAATCTCATTCCATGCAAACCATGCCAGTACAATTAAAGGAATGACCTTTATCAATACGAAAATGCCGATCAGTTTATCTCTTATGCTTGCTTTATATCCCATGAATTATCCACCACAAAGGTTTAACGCCATATACACCATACTATTAGTATTGGAATTTTACGAATCGTCTGTTATGTTTTTAACAATGAACAGATTTGAACTATTTACTGCTATAATATCAATCTGAAAAATCCTTGTAAAGAAAAACTATTTTAATTGCCCTGTCTTGAAAAATTGCCATGTTTTATTCACCACAAAAGGATTAGTGTTTGCCACGCAAATCCAATCTGTGATAAATAAGAAAACTTATATTTAACACTAAATGCAAGGATACAAAGATAAATGGACGAAGAGATTAAAAAAGGGCATTTTATCGAATCAATTATCCAACAGGATATAAAAAACAATAAAAACAACGGCAGTGTTGTCACGCGCTTTCCGCCTGAGCCCAATGGATACCTTCATATCGGGCATGCCAAATCCATTTGTCTGAATTTTAATATGGCCAAAAAGTTTAACGGCAAATGCAATTTAAGATTTGATGATTCCAACCCGGCAAAAGAAAAACAGGTCTATATCGATTCCATCAAATCAACGGTTAACTGGCTGGGGTTTAAATTTGACACCCCTTTATTTGCATCCGATTATTTTGACAGGCTTTATGCGTTTGCCGTTGAACTGATTAAAAAGGATAAAGCCTATGTCTGCAGCCTCAGTGCCGAAAAAATAAGAGAATACCGCGGCACCCTGACAGAACCCGGTAAAAACAGTCCCTACCGGGAAAGATCAATCCAGGAAAACCTTGACCTGTTCCGGCAAATGAAAAATGGGGAATTTGGTGAGGGTGAGCATACCCTTCGGGCCAAAATCGACATGACATCTCCCAACATCAACCTGCGCGACCCCATCATTTACAGGGTTAAAAAAGCCTCTCACCCCAGGACCCGGGACAAATGGTGCATCTATCCCATGTATGATTTTACCCATTGTCTTTCAGATTCTCTGGAAGGCATCACCCATTCCCTGTGCAGCCTTGAGTTTGAAGATCACCGGCCCCTGTATGACTGGATCATCGATGCCCTTGAAACCCCCTGCCATCCCCAGCAGATTGAATTTGCACGAATGAATATCACTTATACTGTTTTAAGCAAAAGAAAACTGCAGCGGCTGGTGGAAGAAAACCATGTGACAGGATGGGATGACCCCAGACTTCCCACCCTGGAAGGCATGAGAAGAAGAGGATATACCCCTGAGGCCATAACAAATTTCTGCGACATGATCGGTGTTTCCAAAAAAGACAGCCGCATTGACATGGGACTTTTGGAAAGCTGTTTAAGAGATGACCTGAATGAAAGAGCCCCCCGGGTCATGGGCGTGCTAAAGCCCTTGAAAGTGATCATTGAAAATTATCCCGATGACCGGACCGAGGAGCTTATTGCAAAAAATCATCCCCAGCAAGAAGGAATGGGCTCAAGGACCATCACCTTTTCCAAAGAAATCTATGTGGAGCAGGATGATTTCATGGAAGATCCGCCGAAAAAATTCTTCCGCCTGGGACCTGGACGGGAAGTCCGGTTAAGATATGCCTACCTTGTGACCTGCAAAGAAGTTATCAAGGATGAATCCGGGACCGTTACACAGCTGATCTGCACCTATGATCCGGCAACAAAGGGCGGGAATGCCCCGGACGGCAGGAAAGTCAAGGGCACTATCCACTGGGTCAATGCCAATGATTGCATGGATGCAACGGTACGGCTCTATGACCGTCTGTTTAAAGATGAAAACCCGGAACAGGACAAACAGGATTTTATTGAAAACTTAAATCCCGACTCCCTGGAAACCCTGACGTCGTGCAAACTTGAAAAAAGCCTGATCACGGCGGAACCGGAAGCTGCCTTTCAGTTTGAAAGGCTGGGATACTTCTGCCTGGATTCAAAAGATGCGACAAAGGACACCCCTGTGTTTAACCGGACCGTAACCTTAAGGGATGCCTGGGCAAAGCTGCAGAAAGGATAACCGCCTAAAATGCCTGCTCAACCTGCCAGGTTGTCCCTTCCGGGCCGTCCTTAAGGATGATATGGTCGGCTTGAAGCTGATCCCTGATGGCATCCGCTCTTGCAAAGTCCTTATTTTTACGGGCATCTGCCCTCTGCTGAATCAACGCTTCAATCCGGGAGGGATCAATGGCCATTTCTGCCATACCCTTTTGTTTTTTTGTTTTAAAATAAGTCTTGGGGTCCAGTAAAAACACACCCAGGATATTGGAAATGGCCTTAATATCATTATAAAAAAAGCCTAAAATCTCAAAGATCTCTTGTTCAGAGGTATCACTGGTATCGTCCAGAAGCCGGTTTCCTTTTTTTACGGCTTCAAAAACACATGCCAACGCTTTTGCAGAATTAAAATCATCGTTCATGGCAATTGAAAACTCTTTCCACAGGTCCCCTTTTTTTGATCCGTCACTTTTAATACCGCAATTTTCCAGTCTTTCAAGAAAGGCATAAATTCTGTCCAGGCCGATCAAAACCTCTCTCATGGAGTCTTCACTGTAATCAATGGGGCTTCTGTAATGATTTGACAAAAGAAACATGCGGATCACTTCAGGGGAATATTTTTCCAACACCTCTTTGATCATGGTAAAATTGCCCAGGGATTTTGACATTTTTTCATTGTTAATATCCACAAACCCGTTGTGAATCCAATATTTGACAAACTGGCGGCCAAAAACCGCTTCACTCTGGGCGATCTCATTTTCATGGTGGGGAAATATCAGGTCTTTGCCGCCGCCATGGATATCAAATCCTTCCCCCAGGTATTCATAACTCATGGCAGAGCACTCAATATGCCAGCCGGGTCTGCCGTTACCCCAGGGGCTTTCCCAGAATGGCTCACCCGGCTTTGCCGGTTTCCACAGGGTAAAATCCAGGGGATTTTTCTTTTTCTCATCCACGGCAATTCTTGCACCGGCAATCATATCATCCGGATTCCGGCCGGAAAGTTTTCCATAATCCTTAAAGGCATCAATGGAAAAATAAACATCTCCACCCTCTACGGGATAGGCTTTCCCTTTATCAATGAGCATCGTTATAAAATCAATGATATGCCGGATATGTTCAGTGGCTTTGGGTTCAATGCTGGGTCTTAATACATTCAGTGCATCCATTTCATTATGAAACTCATCAATATATTTTTGTGTAATGGCAGTGCAGTCTTCTCCGGTCTCATTTGATTTTTTAATAATCTTGTCATCAACATCTGTAAAATTCCTGACATAGGTCACCTCATACTCCAGCTGTCGAAACCACCTGAAAATCGTGTCAAAGACAACAACGGAGCGGGCATGACCGATATGACTGGTATCATATACCGTGGGACCGCAGACATACATTTTTACCTTGCCTTTATCCAAAGGTACAAATTCTTCTTTCTTACCATGCAATGTATTGTAAACTCTTAAACCCATTGTATTTTTTCCTAAATTATATTTTTTGAGCGGACATCTTTTATCAATAGTGAACACTGGGCTGCGATGCCCTCTTCTTTCCCGATAAACCCCAGTTTTTCAGTTGTGGTTGCTTTTATGTTAACAAGACTTGAATCCATATTTAAACCCCTGGCAATATTTTCCTGAATTTTTTTCTTATGGGGACTGATCTTTGGGACCTGGGCCATGACAATGCAATCCATATTAACGACTTCATATCCATTTTTTCTCATCAATGCCCCACATTTTTCAAGCAGGATCATACTTGAAATTCCCTTGAATTCAGGGTCTGTGTCAGGAAAATGCTCTCCGATGTCCCCACACCCCAGGGCCCCCAAAATCGCATCACAAACCGCATGGATTAATACATCTGCATCCGAGTGACCGTCAAGCCCCCGGTCAAACTTGATATCCACACCGCCAATGATCAGCTTTCTGCCTGTCACAAGCTTGTGAACATCATATCCTGTTCCTATTTTAATCCCGGGTTTTGCCATATCTTAAAATTTTATCTTTTCCTCAAGTCTAAACTCTTAAAAAAATCATTCGCTAATATATTCACTTTCCCTTGAAAAGTCAAAATTTCGTTGTTTCATTATCTGCACTTTTTGAATCCACCCGCTAATGGTTCACCTTAACTTCCGGGTCCCTGCCAAAAAAAAAGATATTACCGAATCCGGCACAAGGCTTTGATCCGCAGCAGCCAGAAGAACGGGCTGTGGAGTTTATTTAATGCCTTTACCATTTTTAAGATCTGCGCCTGATCCAATCTTGCTTCACCATAGGTTTCAAGATGAAAGGCATGAACAATGGTTCTGATTTCTTTTTCCAGGGGTACG
>JAHJLN010000301.1 GCA_018821715.1 Pseudomonadota bacterium
AAATATTATTCACCTGAAGAATTTGAGCAGCTTGAAAAAAAAGCCCGGCAAATCGGTTTTAAAAAAGTGGCGGCCGGTCCGTTTGTTCGAAGCTCATACCAGGCCAAGGATTTATTTGAATCCTAGACACATTTTTCTTTAAAATTTCCTGCTGTACTGATTTCAATATACGAGGCACCCTGCTTGACGCCAAAACTGCCCGCAAGAACAATAATCAGATCCTCATCCTTAAACCGCTTTTCATCCATGAGCCTGCAGATGGATTTTTTTAACGGTTGTGCCGTGGTGATGTCCATGGGAATATAATCGGAAAAAACGCCAAAAGAAAGCGAGAGCTGCCGCATCACCCGCTGGTCGTATATCTGGGCATATATTGGATTATCCCCCCTGTAAGCAGATAGTTCGCGGATAGATTTTCCGGTTAAAGAATCTGCCACAATGGCTTTTGTATTCAGTCTTAAAGCTGCTTTAACCGCTGCCTTTGACAAATAAGCCGTGATTTTATTTTCAATGGTATAGGGCACGTCAATAAAACTGCTTTTCTTGCTTTCAACTTCCTGTGCAATTTTTGCCATGGTTCGGACTGCCACCTCAGGGTATTTCCCATTGGCGGTTTCCCCTGACAGCATGAGAGCATCTGCATGATCCAGGCAGGCATTGGCTACATCCGACACTTCAGCCCTTGTGGGTCTGGGGGATTCAATCATGGAATGCAGCATTTGTGTGGCCACAATCACAGGCTTTCTTTTTTCAATACAGGTTTTGACAATCTGTTTCTGGATTAACGGGATCTGCTCAGTGGGAATTTCAACGGCGAGATCACCTCTTGCTATCATAATCCCATAGGCATGATCCAAAATTTCAAACAGATTCTCAACCCCCTGGGCATTTTCAATCTTTGCAATTATTTTTATAGGAGATTTTTTTTCATCTAAAATTTTTTGAACCGCTATGACATCATTTTCATTTCTAACAAAGGAATGGGCAATAAAATCCAGATTATTATCGGCTGCAAATTCAATAAATTTCTTATCTTTTTCACTCAAGGCAGGAAGCTTTACATGAACCGAAGGAATATTGATACTTTTTCTGGCATTAATCACCCCGTCATTTTCAACACAACAGCTTAAATATTCATCATCCTTTTCCATTACAGCCAGGGCAATATATCCGTCATCAATTAAAATGGAAGACCCGATGGGAACATCTTTTACAAAATGCTCATAGGAAACACAGATCACATCCCCTTTGGATGTTTCACCCGGAGCCCCTTTAATTCGAATAACATCATCATATTTTACAACCAGGGGTTTGTCATTATCGCAGGTTCTGATTTCAGGGCCTTTGGTGTCCAGTAGAATTCCGATTTTATCAGACACCTTTCTGGTATTATTAATCACTTCTAAGGCATCTTCATGGGTCATGTGGGCAGTGTTCAATCGAACCACATTCATACCGGCCTTGTATAGCCTTCCAATAAATTCAGATGAACAATTTAAATTAGAAATAGTAGCGACTATCTTTGTGTTCCTCGGCATAAACAAACCCTCCTTTGCTGCAGATGCTGATTAAAAAACTTTCAATCTGTGTCTTTGCATCAAAAGACGAAGATTTTAACCTGTAATCCAGGTCACTTAAAAAAATCAATGCTTGGTTCAGCGTTTTGAGTGAAAAATTTTCAGATTTTTGAAATATCAGAAACACAGGATAGGCGTTTTTGGGATTGGACGCAAGTAAAAGATCAGTTGATACAATTGTTTTTTTCTTTGCGCCAATATCAGATACATCCATATCCTGCTGTTCAATGGCAGCCTTAGTGGTTTCATCATGGGCAATGATTTTTGGAAGCACTATTTGCTGGAACGAATTAAAATTTAGTTTTTTCAAGTTCATGCTATGGTCCTGGGAAAGCTGCCGGGTAAAACATTTAACCAGGATCAGTTTTCGAATTTGATTCTCAAATGATTTCAGGATTTGCAGGGGATGATAGCCTTCATTAAAAAGGGAGTTTAAATAAAATAGTGATAATTGAACATTTTTATCCAAAACCGCATTTGTTAAACTGAATATCGGATCTTTTTTATCCCTTATAATAACGGTTTTCACGTCTGTTATTGAAATATTTTTATTTTTCCCGGAATAGGATATCAGCTTCTCAAGATTTTGTGAAAAAAGATCCAGATTAAACCCTGTCAAATCAACCAGGGCTTGAAATGCCTGAGTATCCAGGATTTTTTCAGACCTTCCCAAAATCTGTGCTGCTACACTTTTCAGCACGGCTCTCTGCTCGTCTATATCTGCTTTTCTTAGCCCTGCGGCTACAGAGCAATCAATAACAAGCCCTTTGTCTTCTATTGCCTTGTAAATTTTTTTTCTTTTATCAATGGTGGTGGTAGTCAATATAAGGAAATGATTTTGCGGGATGCCTTTTTGGATAAACTGTGTCAGAAGGTCAAGATCTGAAGCCGTAAAGCTGATTTCCTTAATGCCTTGAACTGTTTGAAACAAGGGAATGTCTTTAACCGCCACAATTTTTTTGGAAACTAGAAATGAAAACGTAGAGACCTGTTCAATGATATCTCCCATGGAAACAAAACCACCTTCAAGGGTTTCCAAGGCATACTGCCGGTTTTCATTTCCAAGCAGAAAACAAGACAGGGTTTGAAAGGATTGTTTTATCAGATAGGGTTCGCCATATATTAGAAACAGCCTCGGGATATTATCTTGTTGAACAGATCCGATAAATAATGCCAGTTGATGATATTTAACCGGTGTTTGAGTGGCAGCCATGGCTATTTACCAGCCTTTGACAGTTTAATTAAAAAAATTAGAGCTGCCAAAGAAACCATCAGTCCGATTCCCTGTGATATGGAAACAGACTCAAAAATAAAATCTCCTCGAAAATCTCCCCGAAAAAATTCAATAATGAATCTGAACAACGAATAGAGCATGATATAGCTTAAGAACACCATGCCGTTGAATTTCTTTTTTTTCTGCAAGCCAAGGAGAATAAAAAACAGGATCAGGTTTGAGAAAACCATATATATCTGGGTCGGGTGCAGATAAACACCAATGGGTGCAAGGCTTTGCGGGTTTGTAAATTTAACGGCACAAAAAAAATCGCTTTCTTTTCCATAGCAGCATCCTGAAAAAAAGCAGCCTAGCCTTCCCACTGCATGACCTAAGGCAATACCGGGCGAGAGGATATCAGCCGTTTTCCAGATCTCAAGATGTTTTAACTTCAGGTAAACAGCAGTGATCCCGACAGCAGCAAGAAAACCGCCGAAAAAGACCAGTCCTCCCTCCCAGATCTTAAACACATCCAGCCAGTTGTTTTGATACGATTCAAAATTGATGATCACATATAAAAGCCGCGCCCCAAACAGAGCAGAAAAAAGAATCACAAAAAAAATATCCGTTATGGTCTGAGGGGCTATGTCTTGGGGGGCTGCATTTTTTTGGGAAACCCAGATGGCTGTCATGAGTCCCAATGCAACAAAAAGACCATAGGTATAAAGATTAAACTTGCCGATATGAAAGAGAATAGGATGCATAGGATTTAAAAATCAGGAACTTTATTAAACAGGATGTGATAAATCAATATGCCCATCCCGATGCTGATGGCACTGTCGGCAACATTAAATGCCGGCCAGTGGGCAGAACCAATATAAAAATCAAGGAAATCCACAACCTTGCCATACCGGAACCTGTCAATCAGGTTGCCGATGGCCCCACCGAAAATCAAGGCCAGTCCGTATGAAAGAAAAACAACACTTTTCGCACACCTTTTGTAAAACCACAAAACAAAAAGTGCAACAATAGAGGACATGAAAAGAAAAACAATTTTTCTGACTTCAAGAGACTGGGTGGCAAAAAAACCGAAAGCCCCGCCGGGATTCAGGATATGGGTAATATTAAAAAATTTTTCAATCACAACGATATTGTCATATAAGGCAAGGTTAAGTTTGATGCTGTATTTGGTTATCTGGTCAGCAAAGACCACGCATCCGCTGACCAGAATTAATCTTAGCCATATGTTATTTCGGCCGATCAGATTCAATTTACACTATCTTCTTTAAAGCTGTTGCACATCGCTGACAGGTGGTTGCATGATCTTTGTCATTGCCAATGGTGGTATCGATCCGCCAGCATCTTTCACACTTGATCCCTGTGGCCTTATTGACTTTGATTTCAAGTCCTTCAATCTCCTGACCTTTAAAAGCCGTATCATCAAGGGCATTCACAATTACAGCCTTTGATACAATAAAAATATCATCCAGATTTTCATTTAAATTTTGAATATGAACCTTTAGTTGTGTGTCCGGCAATTTGATTTCAAGGGCCGCATCCAGGGGATGACCGATGAGCTTGTTTTTCCTGGCATCTTCCAGGGCTTTGGTCACTTCACCTCTCAAGCTTCTGACGTTCTCCCAGATTTCTGACAGTTCCTTGTCTTCCCATTCAGGGTTGAGTTCAACCATGGGTTCAAGATGAATACTTTCTTTTTGACCAACAACCCTGGGCATATGCTGGTATATTTCATCTGCTGTAAACGGAAGAATCGGTGCCATGATTTTTACAACGGCATCCAGAATAATGAAGATCACAGTCTGGGCATCCCTTCTTGCCGGATCTTTTGCAGGGAATGTATACAATCTGTCCTTTATAATATCCAGGTAAAAAGAGGACAGATCTACCACACAAAAATTATGCAGGGTGTGATAAATGGTATGAAATTCATACTTTTCATAGGATGCAAGGGCGCGCTTTACCACATAATGAAGCCTGTGGAGAATAAACCTGTCAAGTTCCGACATTCCTTTAATGGGTCTTAAATCCGTTGTAACATTAAAATCTGAAAAATTGCCCAGCATGAACCTGCAGGTATTCCTGATGCGGCGGTATGCATCGGACAATTGCTTGATAATGTTATCGGAAATGCTCACATCTCCCCTGTAGTCAGCCGAAGCTGCCCACAACCGAAGGACGTCGGCACCATACTGTTTGATCACGGTTTCCGGTGCCACAACATTTCCCACGGATTTTGACATTTTCCTGCCATTCTCATCCACAACAAACCCGTGGGTAAGAACCGCTTTATAGGGTGCTTTGCCGGTTCTTCCGACACTGGTCAGCAAGGAAGAATGAAACCATCCTCTATGCTGATCACTTCCTTCAAGATACATGTCCGCAGGACGGGACAGCCCGTCTCTTTCTTCTAAAACCGCAGCATGACTCACGCCGGAATCAAACCAGACATCAAGGATATTATGATCTTTTGTAAACTCCATGGAGCCGCATTTCTTGCATTTTGAACCCTTGGGCATTAAAAAGGCTGCATCTTTGTCAAACCAGATATCAGATGAGTGTTCTGTAAACAATTCATGGACTTTATCCACAGATTCTCTTGTGACATAAATCTGTTTACACGCTTTGCAATGAAAGACCGGAATGGGAACCCCCCAGGAGCGCTGCCTTGAAAGACACCAGTCCGGCCGATTTTCTATCATGGAATAAATTCTTTCACGTCCCCATGACGGAATCCACTGGACACTGTTGATTTCATCAAGACTTTTCTTTCGAAGGTTAAGTTTATCCATGGAAATAAACCACTGGGGCGTAGCCCTGAATATCACCGGGTTTTTACACCGCCAGCAATGGGGATAGGAATGGGACAGGTTTTCATTTTTTAACAAAAGATTGAGACTGGATAATTTTTCATTAATGGTCTTATTGGCTTTAAAAATATACTCACCGCCAAAAAACTCCACATCATTTGAAAACACACCATTATCTTCCACCGGGGAGTAACATTCAAGGCCGTATTTTTCACCTACGATATGGTCATCCGCTCCATGCCCGGGCGCGGTATGAACACAACCGGTACCTGCTTCAAGGGTTACATGGTCGCCCAGGATGATTAACGAATCCCTGTCATAAATCGGGTGTTTGCATTTTTTGTTTTCAAGGTCCCTGGCAGACAGCTCCTTTAAAATTGTGTAGGTCTCAAAGCCAAAAGTTTTCATAACTGAGTCTGCAAGATCCCTGGCAACAATCAGAACTCCATGATCCTGTGTCTGGACAGCCACATAAATAAAATCCGGGTGAAGACAAACCCCTAAATTTGCCGGGATAGTCCAGGGAGTTGTGGTCCAGATGACCATAAAGACATCATCTTCTATGCCGGGCAAAAGTTTGGAAAGATCATCTTTTAAAGGGAATTTTACAAAAATGGACGGGGACGTGTGGTCATGATATTCAATCTCAGCTTCTGCCAGGGCTGTCTGACAGCTGCAGCACCAGTAAATGGGTTTTTTACCTAAAAACATATCCCCGGACAGGGCAAACTCTCCGCACTCTTTGGCGATCCTGGCTTCATAGGGATAGTTCATGGTCAGATAGGGGGTATCCCAGTCACCCATAACGCCAAACCGTTTGAATTCTTCCCTTTGAATATCAACAAATTTGGCAGCATAGGATCTGCACTCCTGTCGAACCTGAACATCTGTCATCTCTTTTTTCTTTTTCCCCAGGTTTTTATCCACATTGTGTTCAATGGGAAGTCCGTGGCAATCCCAGCCGGGGACATAGGGGGCATTAAATCCTGCCATTTGTCTGGATCTGACAATAATATCCTTTAAGATTTTATTGATGGCATGTCCCATGTGCAGATGGCCGTTTGCATACGGAGGGCCGTCATGGAGAATAAAAGGTATCCTGTCTTTGGATTGTTCCCTCAATTTTTCATAGATCTTTTTTTCTTCCCATTCTTTTAATTGCTGGGGTTCTCGCTGCGGCAGATTCGCCTTCATGGCAAATTGTGTTGACGGCAGGTTCAAGGTTTTCTTATAATCCATTATTCCTCCGATCTTGGGATCAGTTTATATTCAATAGTTGAACTTTTCTTTGTAAGGCCTAACCGGCAAAATGTCAAGGAATAACAGCCATACCGGCAGGGCCAACGCATGTAAATATTAAGAAGCCCCTATGCTTTGCCTGGTTGCCGGTGTCTGTCACTTAAACATAACATTCTCCAGATAATCCGTATCCATAGCCGCATTCAACCGTTTGCTTTTCACACTGCCTTTGAA
>JAHJLN010000034.1 GCA_018821715.1 Pseudomonadota bacterium
CGATTACGTTCCAGTGTCATTTGATTGACTTGTTTCAACGCATTATTCAGAGTGGTTCGTTCTTCAAAAAGCTCTGTTTTTATTTCTTTTAGTTCATGTTTAAATTTATTGAGATAGTCAAACGATTTTTCAAGCTTTTTGTCCTGGATTTGAATCTTCTGGCTCAGGTTTTTATGCTGGTAATATATGTTGATTTTCTTTTTAACTTCTTTTGTTGAAAATGGCCTTATTAAAAAATCATCATACCCCATCTGCATCAACTTCAATCTTTCCTCAGATTCCGGGTAAAAAGACAGCGACAGTAAAACAGCAGGTTTAAAATTGAATTTAATTTTAGACAATTGCCTTACAATATCCTGTTCAAAGGCCTGTATTTTTTCTGTATTTGATTCAATAACAATAAGATCCGGCTGTTTTAATTTTGCCGGATGGAAGGTTTTTCCAAAGTCATCACAACCCTTAAAAATAAACCCGTTCTGTTTTGAAAAACGTTTAAGATCTTCACTGGTCTTGCCATCATATAGATACAGCAAAAAAATCAACTCTTTTTCCATGATATCCTTAGCGATCACTCAGCACTCTATTCCTCGGAATAATCATTCATCCACCACTCATCCCATCGCGTTTCCATGATACTTTGGGCCATTTGTATGCCCGTGTCTGTTTTAAGTCTTTTAAGGACAACAGGCAACCAAATTTCAGTACCTTTTGCTCCAGTGTCATCCAGTTTTTTCAATTCAAGGATAAAAGATATCTGATCTGCATCATTAGCGAGTTTTGCTTCTCTTGTCTCTCCTGAATTAAACTCATCTATCAAATTTTTTATATCATTACCAAAAGAAAGAGGCTTTATCAAATGGGAAATTGCTTTTGCCTCATCAATGGTTGAATATTTTTTTTCCACATAATTAAAATCCCCTGTTCTTGCCTCAGCAATATCGTGAACCAATGCCATGGCCACCAATTTTTCACTGTTAACGGCAGGGTCTAATTTGGCCATGGCAAAGCAGATAAAGGCTGTCATAAAACTATGTTCGGCAATACTTTCTTTCCCAGACCCTAGAAAAGCATATCCTGATCGAATGATATCCTTTAAAATTCGCACTTCAAACAGCAAGTTTGCAATCGGCTTCATTTTTACTCCAATCCCATGATATTCGCAACAATTCTTGACTTTTTATAGAACTATAGTTTAAATAAAGTCAAGAATTCAAGATTAAACCAAAGCATACCAGGAGGAAAATATGCGAAACCACAAAACAATGATTGCTGTTTTTGTTTTTGCCATTTGGGGGTTTTCGTTTTGTTCAACGGGGTTTGCTCAAGAAAATAAAGATTTTATCCCGGGAGAAGACTCTGGGTTTTATTATACGATTAAAAAAGGGGATACCTTGTGGGATTTATCTGAAAAATTCTATAATTCCGAGTGGGACTGGCCAGGTCTCTGGGAAATGAATGATGAAATAAAAAACCCGCATTGGATATATCCAGGAAAAAAAATACAAATTTTTTTAAAGGAAAAAACCGCCCTTAAGCCAAAAATTGTGGAAGTCCAGAAAATAAAAAAAGAAATAATTCCCGTAAAGATTGAAACATCTTTTTCATATTCCGAGATGGACCATATCGGGTTTCTCAAAAAAACAGCAAACCCATCCCTTGGCAATATCATTAAGGAGCAGGACGGCAATCTGATGATGTCTACCAATGATATTATTTATATAAACCCATCGGGTAAAGGCACACTGATTCCCGGTAAAATCTATCAAATTTTTTCTACCAGCAAAGTTGAAGAAAAGATTAATGATCAAAAATTTACCGGCATAAAGCACTTGATCAAAGCAACTGTAAAAATACTTGAGCATAAAGTGACATATGTGACCGCCGTCATCACCAAGGCATACAGAACCGTGTATAAAGATGACTTGATTATGGAATATTATAAACGGGATTCTATATTAACGGTACAAAAAGCCCCTGACCCCATTGAGGCAAGAATCATCTGTTCCGAAGACAACAATATCATGATTAATGACTACAGGATTGCATTTATCAACACAGGCAATGCAACGGTTAAACCCGGACAGATCTATACGATCCTTCGTAAAAATGAAACCAAAGACTACTCCCTCTGGAAGCCTAAAAGCAATGAATCTATCCAGTTGGAAAATTTAGAATCAGGAAAACTGATTGTGCTTCATACCGAGGATATCACATCGACTGTTATGATCTTATCTTCAAAGTATGCCATTCATCCGGATGACATGGTAAATTAGCCCTTTGTCCATCACTCCTTGATGCTTGAAGAAAATTTTGTCCCTCATCACCAGGGGTTTTAAAGCTATATCTGATCCCAGGTGACCCTCAGGATCTCCTGATAGGTGGTCTGCCCTTTCAGCATTTTTCTAATACCGTTCTGCCGTAAAAGGACAAGCCCTTCTTCTACGGCTTTTTTTCTCAGCATTTCCAGCCCTGCACCTTCAGTGGTAAGACTCTTGAGGGATTCTGAATAGGGCATGATTTCATATATCCCGGTACGCCCCTTATAGCCTGTATTTCTGCATTTCACACACCCTTTTCCATGGGCAAGACGAATGGTGCCGCTTTCTTTTATTTTTAGTCCAAGGTCAGCAAGTTCTTTTGCATCCATTTCAAATTGCTGGGCACAATTGGGACAGATTTTTCTCACCAGCCGCTGGGCTACAATCCCAATCAATGATGAGTGGATAAGATACGGGGGAATACCCAGATCCAGAAGCCTGAAAATAGTAGACACCGCGTCATTTGTATGAAGTGTGGAAAGCACCAGATGACCTGTCAATGCTGCCTGAACTGCTGCCTGGGCTGTTTCAAGATCTCTTATTTCACCCACCATGATAACATCAGGGTCCTGGCGAAGTATATTTCTCAAAACAGATCCAAATGTCACATCAATTGCCGACTGTACGGCAATTTGGTTAAACTCTTCATGTATCATTTCAATGGGATCTTCAATGGTTGTAATATTGACTTCCGGTGAAGACAGCATTCTTAAACTCGAGTAAAGGGTAGTAGATTTTCCAGATCCGGTCGGCCCTGTCACAAGGACAATGCCGAAGGGCATAGCGATCAGTTTTTTATATCTTTCAAAATCTTCCTTGAAAAAACCAAGCACTTCAAGATCCTGGAAAAGGATATCCGGGTCCATGATTCTTAATACCACCTTTTCACCAAATGCTACCGGGATGGTAGAAACCCTGATTTCAACTTCTGTATTCTCTTTTTCCATTTTAATCCGGCCGTCCTGGGGCCTTCTTTTTTCAGCCATA
Source organism: Pseudomonadota bacterium (assembly GCA_018821715.1). Taxonomy (GTDB): domain Bacteria; phylum Desulfobacterota; class Desulfobacteria; order Desulfobacterales; family Desulfobacteraceae; genus Desulfobacula. The sequence continues at coordinate 3,306 of JAHJLN010000034.1, forward strand.
TCCAGCCTGGAAAGCGTTTTAATCCTGCTGACCACGGCATTATGCAGCTTTTTGGGAAGCTTGTACACGGTATTGAGCACCCCGTCGATTCTCATCCGGATAAGGCAGACATCCCTCTTAGGTTCGATATGGATATCACTTGCTTTCTGATCAAATGAATAGGAAAACAGGTGATTGACGGCATTCACAATATGCTGGTCTGTTGAGGGCAGATCATCAAAGGATTTTAAACTGACAAACTGTTCAAGGTTCCCGATATCCAGGCCTTTTGTTGAAAAAAGGTCTTCAGCTGCAGAAATGGAATACCTGAATCCGAAAAATTCATTAATCAGTTTTTCAATATCTGATTTTGCACTGACCACAGCCTTGACTTTCAGCTTTGACACCATCTCGATATCTTTGATGGCTTCATAATTAAACGGATCAGGCGTTGCAACAATCAATTTGCCTTCCTCAATCATTAACGGCAACAGCAAATGTTTTGCAGCAAATGATTTTGAAATTGTCCCTGTTACAAGGTTCAGTTCAAGTTTCAATGGATCAATTTTCTTATATGGAACCTTCCAGGCATGGGCCAATGTTTTATAAATCAAATCCTCGTCAATTTTCTTTGAGGGGTGGTCCTTTCGCTGTATTTTAAGGTACAAAATAACATCAATAAAAGAAATTCGGGCCATCTGCTGGTCCCTTGATAAATCCTTATCTGATTTTTTTGTCTTAAGTTTCAGGAGCATAATCTTTACCCTGCTCTCTTTCTTTAAAAGATCCTGGGCCTGCTCCTTTGAAATTAAGTTTGCCACCATGAGAATTTTACAAATGGTTTGTGAGGAGAATCTTTTGTCTCTTTGATCCTGCATAAGAATATGTATCCTGATAGATATAGGGTTAAAATCCGTTTTCTATATATAATGGATCGCATCTAAAATTGCAAAGGTCTAAGAATTTTTAACTGTGTACATTTCTTTATGTTTATCCCATGAAATCCGGCCTTCCTTCTATTTAATGACCATTTTTCTTGCAGGGGCAGCATATAAATTCACTGGTTAATTTTTTAGTACACTCATTTAAAAAGATATTCAAGACCATTAAGTTTGATTTCATAAACAGCCTTCAGCATCTCTCCAAGTTTTCCTTCTGGGAAACCTTTGTGTGAAAACCAAATCAGATATCGTTCCGGAAGATCTAGTAAACGCAGCCCTTTATATTTACCAAATGACATTTTTGCGGTTGCAAGAGCAATGAATGCTTCTTTGTCAGGTTGAATAAGGTTGGTCATTATCAATTCATTTCATTGCTTTGATTAAAAAATTGCAGTTTAAAATTCTCAAGAATATTATTTAAATTGCCTTTTTACCCATTTCTATTTTCCATAAACAACAAAAGCTGTTGAATCTTTACTTTTCAGATCATCAGATCTGAAATTAAGGTTCATTTTCATAAATACCCATGGGGCGATAAGCGTAATATATAAACCAATGACCAAGGCCTGGATTAGAACCAAAAAAGGATGATTAGGAGCAATTGCAGTAAACACAACATACATGACCTTTTTTAAAAACAGACATCCGGCTATTCCAATAAATCCAGCAAAAATTTGCTTCCAGATTTTTAAATGTTTTTCATAATGAATGATCTCACGTTCCATTCCAGCACCAAGCCAAAATCCTGTCAGAAACCCTCCATAGCGAGACACGACAAGTAAATCTTTCCCTGGCCAAATCAGGAACATGCCGGTTACAAAAAAAATAAGACATAGGACTTGGCATAATGGGTTCAGATCAAATCGCAATTTGAAGCGTTTAGTTGTCAACATACCAAAAGAAACAAGAGTAAGTGTACCAAAAAACATTCCGCCTAAGATATCCTCAACATCATGTACACCAAGATAGAGACGACTCATGCAGATTCCTAAGGCAATAATAGAAAAGACAATCCATGCCCATTTTTTCCGTATCTCCCATGCGATCCACATCCAAAGCACAATGGCAACTTGTGCGTGGCCGCTGGGAAAACCATAGGGAGTATCCATTTTAAAGTCCAACCAATACTGCATGTCAGGCCGTGGATCTTGAAAAATCTCCTTTAAAAAAGCGTTCAGGAGAAGAGAGAACATTACCAGCAGCCCGGCCCTGGCAAATATTTTCTTGTTGAATAACCAAAAGCCCAACGGTATAAAAAGCAGTATAAATGATCTGTATCCCATGAATGTAAACGCCTTGAAGATCAGTGTCAGCCCATCTGTTCTCAATGCGGAAATCCATTCAATATTATGTAAAAAATACTGCATAATTTCCCTCCAACAGGTTAATTAATTACCTTACTATTTTTTTTCTGCCTTATCAGCAAATGCTGATTCATCAGTTGAAGAGCCTTGCTGGATTTGTCTGACTTTTTCCAAATAACCATAATATTGTGTCAGCCCAGCACTGTGTAAAACAGAAACTATGTCTTCTTGTTTCCAACTATTGGTCCATCCACTTTCAATCAGTGCTGTAAGTCCCATGGTGAAAATATACATGGTGAACATGAATTCTTTTCTCATCTCTTCACTAAATTTTTTTAAACGCGGATGATCCTTTAATTTTTTTAGTGTTTTGTGGAAAAATTCTTCGTCGTAGTTTTTTTTAATTTGCATGTTCTGCGCATTATACATAAACTTGAATAGGTTCGGCTCTTTCTGAGCAAAGGCAATAATACCAAGACCCATATTCAAAAACGCATCATCGCTTCGCTGGGCCGATTGATAGGCATGATACAGATCCAGAACTTTTTTCATCACTGCGGTCTTTAACTCTGCCATTGATGAAAAATGAGAATAAATCGGCCTTGTTGTAGAGCCTAATTTTTGAGCAATATGCCGAGTAGATAGGGTTTCCCACCCATATTGCCGAACGTGGTCAAACGCAATAGCTTCAATATCTTCTCGTTTGAATTTAGCTTTTGGTGGCATAGTCTGCTTTTCTTCAGTAAAAATAAATATTTTAGGTCACATAGTTATATAACACTGTTACCTATCCTATCAAAGCCAAGTTGTCAAGTGTTTTTTAGGGGATAAAACAAGACGATATATAAATCGAAAAGGGATTGGTTTTATTATTTAACGTATCTATCAGTCAATATCATTACTAAGCTTGACAGTTCAATACCCTTTAAAAACATTAAGAAAAATCTTCGATAGAAAACAAAAAATGCATTAACGGCGTTAAAAAGGCTTTGGTAATATCCTGGAACTCTGCTCCAATGGAAAGCTGTCCCTTTTCTCTTCTGACATTTCTAACGCAGGCCATGGCACCGATTTCATCAGAGACTCCTGGAAACTGGCAATAAATCCTTAAAAGATCCCCTTCTCTTAATGAGGTTATATTGCTTTTGTTGTCCAGATATTTAAATCTGCAACCTTTTTTACTGATATCATTGACAACCACGGAAAATTCCGTCTTTTTTGCTTCAACCCTGCCGGGAATCACAACACTGTTTCGTTTAACATTTCGGAGCTCTCTTTTTTGAACCACTTTGGGATATTCAATGGCAAGGGCCCTGATAGGAGTTGTGATCATTTCAATCACACTGGTTTGGAAGGCATAAACAGATCCGTCATATAGATATTTAACAACCATTCTATTGGCTGGAAACAATTTATTTTTAACACTTTTATATCTTTTGGGCAGGGTAACAATCATGAATTCATCTTTAAGCATGCCGATAAATATACTTGTGACAGAAAAATTAACGCCTTCTATTTCAAGGTAAACTTTAGTGCCGATATCAATATAAATGCCTTCAGATTTGTTTAGCTCTAAAATGCCTTCCAATTCCTCCATCAGCGTTTCCTTTCAATGTGCGTGTAAGATGATGACAATTTAAATTCATTAAAATAAGTAGTGATTCGCATTATTTTTGTCAAGCACTAAAACGGCATTCTTCCCCTCATCAAAGGAAAGAATGCCGTTAATTTAATAAAAGTATGGTACGTTATGGTTTTTCAAAACTTATGACAAAAACATGGCTGTTACCTCTTCTGAATAAAAGCTGAACACTGTCGCCTTTCTTTGTTTTTTCCAAATATTGCTGATACTCTTCTTTGGTAACAATTTTATGATGGTTGACTTCCATCAGCAAATCTCCTTGACGTACCCCTGTTTTTGAGGCCTGGCTGCCGGATTCCATATCAATTACAACAAGACCTTTGATATCTTCAGGATAGCCAAGTCTTCGTGCCAATTCCGAATTCATCTGTTTCAGTCTGAATCCAAAAGGATCATAACTTCCAACTGCTTCGATTGTCTCAGGGTCCTGGCTCGGTCTTTTTCCAAGTTTCACTTTTACCATTTTTTCTTTACCGTCACGTATCAGATTGACAGTAACTGTTTCACCAACAGACGATCTGGCAACGGTCAACGTAAGATCACGTGAGGAATCTATTTTTTTATCATTAATTTTAAAGATGACGTCACCAACTTTGATACCGGCCTTATCTGCCGGATTCTCTTCATACACTTTGGCAACATATACACCTTTGGTCTCCTTGATATTGTAGTATTTTGCCAGCTGCTCAGTGACATCCTGAATGGCCACGCCCATCCATCCCCTGGAAACGGTTTTTTGTTGTGTCAATTGATCAATAACGCCTGTGGCAAGATCCGAAGGAATCGCAAACCCGATTCCCTGGCCTGACCTTACAATCGCTGTATTGATACCAATGACCTCACCGTCAAGATTCAACAGTGGGCCACCGGAATTACCCGGATTAATAGAGGCATCGGTCTGAATAAAATCATCATAAGGCCCGGAGCCGATAATTCTTCCCTTTGCGCTGACAATTCCGGCTGTTACGGTTTGCTCAAGCCCGAACGGACTGCCGATGGCAACAACCCATGATCCAACTTCAGTTTCAGCAGATTTCCCGAATTTCAGGGGCATCAAATCTTTTGCCTTAATCTTAATAAGTGCCAGATCGGTCATTGGGTCGGTACCAATAATGGTTGCATCAAATTCTGTATTATCATGCAATATAACCTTGATTTTATCTGCATCTTTAATCACATGATTATTGGTTACAATATATCCGTCTTCACTGATAATAAATCCTGACCCAAGACTGCTTTCTTTTCTGTCCTGCGGCATTTGATTAAAAAAAGGGGAGAAAAAGTCTTCCAGACTGTCCTTATTTCCGCCAAACGGCTGGCCGAAAAAATGTTTGTAAACCCGGCCGCCGCCTTCAATAATTTTTTCTGTCTGTATATTTACAACACCCGGCTTTGCCTGCTTTGCAAGTTGTGAAAAACTTGCCGGCACCATCTGAACAATTGAGGAATTTGTTTTTGCCATGACCGGAACTGCCAGCAGTCCGACAATCATCACAGTAATAAGCAGTTTATTTATCTGTTTCATCAGAAACCTCCATAAAAATTATTAATATCAATACCTCTTACCCACTGATGTTAATAATAAACCATAAAGATGACAATTAAATGACCTCAAAATTACGATATGGTAATGTAATTACAAAAACAGCACCCTTGCCCGGAATGCTTGACACTGAGATATCCCCTTTGTGCTGCCGGACAATGGTTCGGGCAAGGCTTAAACCCAGTCCTGTCCCTGCACTTGTTCTGGATGATTCCGCCCTGTAAAATCGTTCAAATATTTTTTCAAAATATTTAGGGGCAATGCCGATTCCTGTATCCTGAATTCTTATGATGCTTTCATCACCTTTTAACTCTGCAATAACACGTATCTCTCCATTTTCCGGTGTATATTTGATGGCATTATCCAACACATTGGAAAATGCCCTTTGAAGCATCCTTATGTCTGCATCCATATAAATCTGATCCTGGATGGTTTGAAAAAATCGGATCTGTTTATCTTCTGCAAGCGGTGCAAACAGGTCACATGCCTCTTTGATCATTTTTGAAAGATGGATTCTTTTAAACTCAAATTCCCCTTCTCCTGCTTCAGCCTTTGAAATCACCAGCATGGTATTGATCATATCCAGGAGACGGTCTGATTCTTCAATGGTACTTGAAGCCATATTTCGATAGTCTTCCAAGTTATCTTCATGAACAAGTGCCAGTTCGGCAAATCCCCTGATTCTGGTGATGGGGCTTTTTAAATCATGGGCAATATTATCACTCATTTCCCTGATGCTCTTTACCAGTTCTTCGATTCTGTCCAGCATAGAATTAAAGGTGATGACCAGATGATCAAGTTCATCCTTGCTGCCGGTTCCGGGAACTCTGGCTTCAAGTGTGTTACCGGTAATATTTTCAGCTGTTTTTGTTATGGTGGCCACCCCGGACAATGCTTTTCGTATCAAAAGCCAGCCGGACAGTGCGGAAAAAATAATGATAAACCCCATTGCCCCAACAAAAACTTTTTTAAACGCTGTTAAAAATTTTTCATAAGAATCCATTGCGATTCCTGTTTGTAAAATGGCATTTGCCGCCACATAGCTGTAAAGAATTCTTGCTTTTTGATCACTGGATGGGATGAGAATGGTTTCAAACAGATGGGTTTTGTTTACGATAAGATTTCTTAATGCATTCTTGCTGACATGGACATCTTTCCAATAGGACATGTGGGAAGAAGCAAACACTTCTCCTGTTGGATAGACAAGTCTGAAAAACATTAATTTTTCTCCTGCTGCCTGGGCCTCTACCACAGCAAGTTCTCTTGCTCCCATTAATCCGTTTCTATGAATAATGGCAGAAAATTTAGCTGAATTATCTAAAAGTTCCTGATCAATCTGTGTCTGAAGGGTTTGAGCGGCAAGAAGATAAAACAAAACAAAGGCAACGCCTGCACAAATGGTAAAAATTCCCGTAAACCAGAGTGTCAGTCTGAATGCTATGGTATTGATGATTTTATACATTATTTGGCTTTCAACACATACCCAGCACCCCGAACCGTATGAATCAGTTTGGGTTCAAACCCTTTATCGATTTTATCCCTCAGCCTGCAGATTCTGGCTTCAACAACATTTGTCATTGGATCAAAATTGTAATCCCAGACATGTTCCATAATCATGGTTCGTGAAACCACACGTTCCTTGTTACGCAGCAGATACTCCAAAAGAGAAAATTCAAGGGGCTGCAATTCAATACTTTCATTATTCCTTTTTACCTGGCGCTTCAATATATCCATGCTTAATCCTTCATATGAAAGATTTACAGGGTCGATCACATTGCAGGCCCGCCGGATAAGTGCCTGTATTCTTGCCAGAAGCTCTGAAAAAGCAAAGGGTTTGGTCAGATAATCATCTGCCCCGGCCTGAAGGCCGTTCACCCTGTCATCCACCCGGTTTCTGGCACTCAAAATAATAATAGGGGTATTGTTCTTTTGTTCCCTGATTTTTTTAATTAAGGAGATGCCATCCAGTTCCGGCAACATGATGTCCACAACCAGCGTATCATAAGGTTCGTCAAGGGCCAGTTCAAACCCCTTCATACCTGTTGCAGCATGATCCACCGCAAACCCTGATGATTTGAGCCCTTTTTGGATGAATTCAGCAATTTTTAAATCATCTTCGACAACAAGGATTCTCATGTGAGGCTATTCTCCAATTATTTTCAAAATATTGCTCCTGTTTATTTATTTTCAATCAAACTGCATTATAATGCCTTGGTAATACAAATCAACTGGTTTATAAATGGATTTGATTTTTTAAAGCCAACACTGTAGACTTACTCTGATTTTTACAACTATTTTGATTTTTTAAAAGGAAAGTTTCTCTTTATGAAATATACGTGGTGGCTTCTCCAGGTTATCATGACGCTCGTATCTGCTTTTTTCCTCCTGTTCGGATTCGATATGATCATGGGTTCCTATTCTTTGAATGACCCTTTCAGTTTTATTATGACGTTTTTTGCAGCCAGTTTTGTCATACTGATCAGTTTAACGTTGATGATCAGTTTTCCCATTAAAATGATCCGGGTCTATCGACAACTTAACAAACCAGACTACAAACGAGAGTCATGAGTCTTATTTTCAGTCTTAAAAATGTGTCCAAAACCTATGGGGATGATACCCTTTTCCAGGATCTTTCCATTGATTTTAAATTAAATGAGCAGCTTGGGCTTATCGGAATGAATGGCTCGGGTAAATCCACTTTGTTAAAACTCATAGCAGGTAAAATCCTGCCGGATACCGGTGAATTGATTACCAAGACAGGCTTAAGATTTATATATCTTGCTCAAGAAGACATTCTTGATCCGGATCAAACAGTGGAACAGCTGTTGTATGACAGCATAAAAGACAGTTCTTTTGATGATAAACACTGCCATAAGATCGTTCAAACATCATTGGGAAAAGGCGGATTTACGGATGCAACCGTGTTGTCAAAAAATTTATCCGGGGGGTGGAAAAAAAAATTAGCCATAACCCGAGCGCTTTGCCTTAAACCGGATATTCTTTTGTTGGACGAACCAACCTATCATCTTGATATTAATGGTATTTTATGGCTGGAAGACATCTTGAAAACAGCAAATTTTTCATTTATTGTTGTCAGTCATGATCGTGCCTTTCTTGAAAACGTCTGCTTAAATGTGATGGAGATCGGCAGATACTATGCTGACGGATATTTTAAAATTTGTGGCCAGTACAAAAAATTTGAAAAGGAACGAGAAAAATTATTAAGCGCCCAGCAAAAAAAACAGACCTCTTTATCCAGCAAGATGAGAAGAGAGGATGAATGGCTGAAACAAGGCGCCAAAGCCAGAAGTACCAAGGCCAAATATCGCATTGAACAGGCTCAAACCCTGAGGACGGAATTATCTGCCTTAAAAAATCGAAATAAAACCACAACCACTTTGGATATAGACTTTCACGCAACCGGCAGACAGACCAAAAGACTGTTGACCGCTTATCAACTTGAAAAAAGCATGGGGGCAAAAAAATTATTCTCCAATATTACCTTTGAACTGGGCCCTGGATTCTGTCTGGGTGTTGTTGGAGAAAATGGCAGTGGCAAGTCCACTTTTCTATCCATCCTTGAAAAAAAGATTCTGCCTGATGACGGCAAGATAGAATGGGCACAAGACTTAAAAATAGCTGTATTTGACCAAACCCGCTCAAAACTGAATCCTGAATTAACGTTAAAAGAGGCGCTCAATCCCGGCGGCGGGGACAGTGTCAATTATAAAGGCAGACCCATTCATGTCGTCACATGGGCAAAACGATTCCTTTTTATGCCGGATCAGCTTGATATGCCGGTAAAAAGGCTCTCGGGCGGCGAAAAGGCAAGAATCATTCTTGCCAATATCATGCTCACCCCTTGTGATATTCTTCTATTGGATGAACCCACCAATGATCTGGATATCCTGTCTTTAGAAGTCCTTGAGGACAGCATTCGGCAATTTCCAGGAGCGGTTATCATTGTTTCCCATGACCGTTATCTTATGGATAACGTCTGTCATAAAATTTTATATCTTGATCCCGGCTTTGAAGCATTGTTTTTCAAAGATTTTAATCAGATCCTTAACCACCGGCAAGCCCTTATTGAAAAACCCAAAAAGATAAAAAAAGCAGAAGAAAACAAAACCCATGCAGCCATTTCTTTTTCTTATAAGGATAAATATGAATTGGATCATATAGAAGAAAAAATTCTATCAGCAGAAAATGAGGTTGAAGCCCTGTCTGGTAAAATTCAACAACCTGAAATCATAAACAGCCCTGAAAACATGAGACACCATTGTTCCCTTCTAAAAGAGGCACAAGAACAGGTCCATGCTCTTTATGAAAGATGGGAATATCTTGAACAAAAAAAAGGATACACAGAAGTTTGAGTCAATTATTATACAATGCCAAGATCAATGGCTTTAATAACCTGCTTGGCCTCTTCGAATCCGGCATCCTTTTCAAGTGCTGCCTGGAAAAACTGTTTTGCCTGGGACGTGTCTTTTAAATCAAGATAAAGCCTTCCGATATTGTAATAGATATACGGTTCGTCAGGATGTACTTTTAAGGCCTTTTTGTATTGGGTAAGTGCCAATTGTGTATCCCCTTTTTTTCGATACAAAACACCAAGGGTATTAAAAACATTCAGCGAGTCTGTTCCGGATTCAAGAATTTCATTGAGAATATCTTCTGCAGCGCCGATTTTATCCGTGTCCATATAAATTTCTGCTGCCAGCTGCATATACTCCTCTGCCTTTGCAAGATCTCCCATTAGTTTATACACCCGGCCCATTTCTTCATACGCCTTGGCAAAGAGCCTATCCAAACGGGTTGCCATTGAAAAAGCCTCAATGGCTTCACCATGCTTTCCCTGGGATGTTTTAATATATCCGATATTAAAATAGTATTCAGGGTTTTCTTTTTGGCTGACAAGCTGTGTAAAGACCTGAATGGCTTTGTCATACTCTTTTTTCTCTATCAATTCCAGTCCATGCTCAAATGTTTCATGGGCTTTTTGGATCACCGGCTCTTTTATTTTATCAAGAGCAGACCGTATTTTTTTGCTCAACACTTTTTCATCATATGGAATCACAAAAAGACCGGTCACACCGATTTGTCCCGCTTTTATGACCTTTATTTTTGTAAACGCTTTGTCTGTCAGGAAAAATGGGGTGTCAGAAGAAGAAGGTTCCCGCCTGATAATCCTGAGCAAGGCAAGGCCGGTCATTTCTTTCATTTCATAAGCACAGATAATGCAATCAATTTTCATATTTTTCATTGCCACCCAGGCATTATCTGCGCCATGAGCCAGCAGCACCTGGTTAAACCCCAATGTTCTAACGGTTTTTTCCAAATGATTTAAAGTGGCCTTGTCATCATCAACCAACAGGATCTGTCTATCAGTCATCATATTACCTATAGTCTGTCTAAATATGGTTTTTTATTTATGTGTACGGCTTTTCGCTCAGGATTATCCAGATCACTATATGCTTTTTTCAGCTGATAAACAATCTTTGGATCATGGATATCAGAAAATTGATACATAAAAAATCTTAGGTTTTGATCTGAGTACTTTCCCATTAGTTCTGCCATTTGCCGGCATTGCTCCTGCCGTTGAATTTGGGGGGCAAACTCTATTGTTTCAAGAAACAGCTCTCCCCAGGTGTTGGAAATCAAAAATTCAGCCTTGTATAGTCTGTCCTTTCTTATCTGTTTGTCATACAAGAAAAGGATCATCATCTTTGACCAGAATGCATCTTGTTCATAGCTGCTGTCTGACAAGGGCTTTAACGGTTGGAATGCCATATATAGCTTGTCCGCATGGATGGCGGTATCAACAGACTCAAACAGCTTAAAATCCATATGAAGATTTATGGAGGCCCTTTGTCTTAGATAAAGCTGATTTTCCAGAACCCACCCCCAAACGCCCAGAAAATGTGAATGCGTGTAGAGTCGCTCGATTCTTTGGCCGGTTTCAGTAAAAATATTCAGCTCCCATAAGTTTGATTTTTCAATTATATCCAAAGTTTTGATTTTTCTTCGCTTTAAATAGGTTGAACATTCACAAATTTTGTTGGGACTTTTTCGCAGCCTTGCCATTGTTTTGTTTCTTAATATGGTCCAGTTTCTTTTTTCAGTTCCCTTTTCCGGAAGCGTTTTTATGATACCGGATTTTTCAATGGCATGATTATACATTTGGGCAAGCCGTTGAACAAAAGATTTCTCCAGCAGCAATTTTTCAGACTCTGACCAGTTCGAAAAGGATGCAAGTTTTCCCACTTGGTTTTTATTCAAGTTCCAGATGCGAATATACTTGTCCAAAAGAAACCGTTTGGGTGTATTTTCATCCGGCATTTTTACATCCGGATACCCGCATAATCTGAAGAATATGGCATTTTTTATCAGATTTATTCCTTTTGGATCTTCGGCTTCATGAAATTCAAGAATTCTATCAAACACAGCTTTATAGGGGTCTACGGCATAATCGTCGATCCCGGCCTTTGAATATCCTTGTTTTATCTTTTCGCACAATAAAAGTTGCGAAGTTGGCTTGCCAAATCCATAGCTGAACACCATTGTGGCCTTGATAACGGCTTTAACCGGATCTGATACGGATTTACAAATGTGCCACAACAATCCTTTTAAAACATCTTCAACAGGGATGGTTCTTATCTGCCCAAGATCAATCAGATCGTCATACATGGATAAAACCTGTGCGGCCATTCCATCTGCGTTCATGCCTGTATTTATTTGTGAATCGTTCGATTCAGGGAGAACAGACCAGACTGGAATTTTACCGGCAATCATTAAATATGTTCTGTAAAACTCTTCTTTTAAAAAAATCTTTGGTGCAGTAAGCGTTTCCTCACCCTTAAACGGTGCATAACAATCCTTTGAGATTTCCTTTTGATCCATTACAAAAAAAGTAACTTCCTGTTGATATTCTTCCCTGCAGTATTTCAATATGGCGTCAAGTTTTTTTTCAAGACTGTCGTAGCGGTCTTTAGAAAACTTTCTTTTATCAATAATGACCCAATAATCAAAATCTGAGCCCTTGGACTGGGTAAAGGTTCCCAGGCTGCCAATATGATAAAATCCTAGAATTGCGGGTGTTTCGATCTTATTGGTTTCAATGATGGATTTTGGGAATATGTTTGTTTTTACAGATTCTTTATAAAAACCTGAGTTTTCAAAGTTATAAATACCATGGGCTATCTCATTTTTGTCTGTAAAACCTGGATATTCAGGAGAATTTATGTGCAACAAAAACGGTATTTTTATAAAAATCTGCAATTTTTTTTTGGTTAAATAACGAACAGCCTCTCGCATCCTGACCATGTTGTAATTGGAAAAAGCAGATCGGTTTTTTTCAACTTGAATTCGAAGATCGTTCAGTATGTTCTTTGTTTTGTCGATATCAAGACCTCTTGTTCTTGTACAAACCCATTGAAAAGGGATTAAAAAAAGTCTATTATTTGTATATTATATTGCCGAATACAAAAGTTTTTCAAGTTTTGATTTCAATTTGCGGTTTAATTTGGAGAGATGATGGCGGATTGTGCAACATCACATGCAGGTATTGAACTGGATTTAATTGATTTATCTAATGTGAACAAACACGCTGCTTTTCAAGGTCATGCAAAACTGGATACAGATAAAATAGACTATAAAACTTTTGTTAAAGGCATTTTTAAAAAAATTCTTGATAATGATTCTCTTTTATCATTTTCAGTACAGATTCAAGATGTGAATGAAATATTGAAAATGAAATATTCTTCTGCCAGTGATATCGCTGATGTGATCTTAAAGGATGTGGCACTGACGACCAAGCTGTTGAAGCTTGTAAATTCTTCCTTCTATGGACAATTTTCAAACAAGGGCGTTGCAACCATCTCAGAAGCAATGATCATCTTAGGCACAGAAGAAATAAAACTTGCCGCAGCCTCTTTAAAAATTTATGAATTAATGCAGGATATCGCAAACATAAAAATCCTAAAGGATATGGCATTCAAATCACTGCAAAGAAGCATCGTTGCCAGGCAAATCGCAATTGAAGAAGGTATTAAAGATGCCGAGGCTATTCAAATCAGCGCCATGTTGTATGATTTTGGTGAATATCTGGTTGCATTATTTTCACCTGAAGTGTTTATTAAAATAGAAATCAGTGTAGATGAAAACAGCCTTACTAGAGAGCAGGCCTCCAAATCCATCATCGGTATTTCCTACAGTGAATTGGGACGGTTTATCGCAACCAAATGGAATCTGCCCGATTCCATTATCTATGCCATGAAACCTGTTGCCCGCTTTGATAATGAAAAGAAAAGGCTGGCCATTGAGGATCTTCAACGCTATATCTGTGCGTTCTCAAATGATTTGTGCAATATAAAATTTTCAAAGGCCGGCGGCAATATTGGAAAAAAAATAATGGAAATTTCGGAAAATTATAAAAAGTGTCTTGATATCCCCGCTTCAAAATCTGTTGAACTGCTGAAAATATCGTGGAATAAAATTACAAAACATGGATTGATTTTAAAAGTGGATACAAAAAAAAGATGACCCTATTTCTCCATATAATCCACTAGTTTTCCAGTGGTTTTTCTAAGGTGCTGACTGATCAGTTTTGAAATTTTCCACAAGATCTGAAACCCTAACTTTGGATGGTCTGAAGCGATATCGATCAAGCTTTGTTTTGATATAAAAAAAATAATGGTATCTTCTGCTGCAACACCGGATGCGGATCTGGGCTCCCCATCCAACAAGGCCATCTCGCCAAAGGTTTGAGAACTTTTCAGGGTTGCTACCTTTTTGTTTCCATCATCTCCTTGCTTTAAGATATCAATCGATCCTTTTACAATAATCCCCAAGCTTTCTTCGTCCGCACCTTCCTTGAAAATAACCGCTCCTTTTTTCGCACTAACCGGATGAATATAATGACAGATCTTGCGGATATCATCCCATGAAAATTCACTGGCCCATCTGGTTTTTTCAAGTATCTGGGCATACTTTGCATATTTTTCAAAATGAATTTTTTTTTCAGGTATATTGCCCATGCATAACCCCTTAAAACTGGTTTTGATACTTACAAGTTTAAGGGTTACGCCCTGTTCTGTCAAATTTAATCTTTTATAATAAACTCTTCCAGTTTTTCAAACAATGTATCCGGCCATTGCTCTGCATAAAGAAAAAGCTGTTTTTCTTCTTCAGTCAAATTTTCTTTAATACTTGGGGGCAAACTGTCATAAGACATCTGCCGCTCTTTATCGATTTTCTTTTTATCGTTCATGATATGGGTTCCTTTTTATGAATACAACCGTGAAATCAAATAGGTCACAGCGGTTTCGACCTTTAAAATCCTTTGCCCGATATTATAGGATAAAAATCCTTGTTTTTCCAATGTTTCAACTTCAATATCAATAAACCCGCCTTCAGGTCCTATTGCAAGCGTTGTCTCTTTATTACCACCAAAAGGACAGATTTTTAGGGCTTTGGGATGGGCGGTTATACACAGACTGTTTTTTGAAATTTTTGGCAGTTCCTGGTTTACAAACCGGGTGAAAAATCTTTTTTGATGAATCTGGGGCAATACCGTATCCCGGCTTTGTTCAAGCCCCAGAAGCATTGATTTTCGAAGGGAATCATGGTTGAGCAACGGGCTCTGCCAGAAACTTTTTTCCACTCTCCATGAATTTATCAGATAGATTTTTTTTACCCCAAGGCTTGTGATACTCTCTATAATCCGTTTTAGCATTTTCGGCCTTGGAAGCGCTAAAACAAGGGTCAATGGCAATGGTTCCGGCGGATCTTTATCCAGATGGATTTTCATTTCAAGAAACTGACTGGATAGTTTTGTAACAAGCCCAGTGCCGACTTTACCATTCAAAAGGCCGCACACCAGTTGATCATTTTCGGCAACCTTGTTTATTGAAGTTAAATGCTGGAATCTCCTGCCGTTTAAGCGGACATGCTCCGGCTCAGTAAAATCTTTATTTTCTAAAAGGACAAGATTCATTCTTGGAAACTTACATGTATTGAGATGACACGACGCCGGTCATGGTCAGCCCTGAGCGGCGTCATATAATGATAACAGCTACAGTTCAAAGGTTGTCATACTGATGACAAGTTCCAGGTCTTCAATCTCTTTTACAACCTCGGCTGGAACCGGTGTATCTGTCTGCAGGAAAATGATGTTTCTGTCCCCGTCATCCTCTCTTCCCACCATCATGCGGGAGATATTAATATTATGTTTTCCCAGTGTTACACCCATGGAACCGATTGATCCTGGTTTATCAACGTTGTGAATCAAACCCAAATATCCTTCAGGAATTACTTCAAGACGGAATTTGTTAATCCTGACAATCCTGGCATCATCCTTGCCAAAAATTGTTCCTTCAAGGATATTTGTCTGTTCTTCCGAAACAATTGTTATCCGTATAAGATTCAAAAAATTCCCGGCTTCCTTTGAAGTAGATTCTGAAATTTTCATTCCCATCTCATTGGCAAGGGATATGGCATTCACCGAATTGACGTCATGTTGAACAAATTGTGTCAGCAAGCCTTTAATTGCAGCAATGGTAACGGGTTTTAAATCAAGATCAGGAAATTTGCCAATATATTCAATATCAACTTCCTTGATTCCGCCCTTTGTGATCTGCGCCTGCATGATACCCATTTTTTCAGCAAGATATAAAAAGGGTTTGAGCTGTTTTAACACTTCTCCTGTAACTGAAGGAACATTGACAGCATTGATCACGGTATCATGCAGCAGGTAAGCGATAATCTGATTTGCTGCTGCTACGGCAACGTTTGTCTGGGCTTCCTTGGTTGATGCACCCAGATGCGGTGTTGCAATCACCTGATCAAGGGTCAATAATGGATGCTCTCCCGGAGGTTCGGTGGAGAATACATCAAGGGCGGCGCCGGCAACCTTGCCGGACTTAATGGCATCATAAAGCGCTGCCTCGTTGATTATTCCACCCCTTGCGCAATTGATGACCATGACACCGTTTTTCATTTTAGCAAAGGCTTGTGCATCCAGAAGATCAATGGTGGCATCCATTTTAGGGACATGAATGGTGATGTAATCAGATCGTTCATACAATTCATCCAAAGAAACGTATTCAAACCCGGCTTTTTCAATGTGCTCGGAAGAAATATTGGGATCAAATACAATGACTTTCATTCTCAGCCCTTTTGCAAGGCCTGCCGCAATGGAGCCGATATTCCCAAACCCGATCACACCAAATGTCTTATTGCAGATTTCCCTTCCCTGGAGCAGTTTTTTCTCCCATTTTGCTTCTTTCATGGATTGGGTGCCCCTCGGGATATTTCGGGTCATTGCCATCATCATGGCAATGGCATGCTCTGCTGTTGTAACCGTATTCCCACCCGGTGTATTCATGACGGCTACGCCTTTTTTTGTGGCTTCACCAATATCGACATTATCAAGGCCGATCCCAGCCCTTGCAATGACCTTAAGGTTGCTAGCAGCCTCAAGAATCTCTTTGGTCACTTTTGTGGCACTCCTGATGGCCAAAGCATCGTATTGACCGATAATTTCTTTTAATGCTTCAGGGGTAAGCCCTGTTTTCACATCAACTTCAATCCCTTCCTGGTTTTTAAAAATCTCAATACCTTCGTCCCCCATTTTATCACTGACAAGAACTTTCATTATTTATTCTCCTTTTCAAAGGATTCCATAAATTGAATTAATGCATGAATGCTTTCCATGGTTGCTGCATTGTAAATTGAAGCCCTGCACCCTCCGACCGATCTGTGACCCTTGAGTCCGCCAAACCCTTTTTTAGTCGCCTCGGCTACAAATTGTTTTTCCAGCTCTTCACTCGGCAGCCGGAAAGTGACATTCATTAACGACCGTGAAAATTTTTCTGCCGTTGTTCTGTAAAAGGAACCTGAATCAATGAAATCATACAAAAGATCTGCTTTTTGAATATTGTATTCTTCCATTTTTTCAAGTCCTCCCATCTCTTCTTCTATCCATTTCAATACAAGATCAATGGTATAAATACCAAAACAGGGGGGAGTGTTATACATGGAATTTTTTGACGCAAAGGTAGAATATTTCAACATGGAAGGCAGGTTCTCATTTGCCGTATCCAGCATGTCCTGGCGCAGGATCACCATACAGGTGCCGGATGGCCCCAGGTTCTTCTGGGCTCCGGCATAGATCATACCGAATTTTTCCATATCAAGGGGCCGTGAAAAAATATCCGACGACATATCACAAACAATTGGAACGCCGTTTGTATCCGGGAATTTATTATACTGAGTCCCTTTAATCGTATTATTGGAGGTCAAATGAACATATTTGGCATCTTTAGAAAATGAAATGTTCGTGGGAATATAGGAAAAATCCTTGTCTTCAGAAGAGGCGACAACCCTGTGATTCTTTTTTAAAATCTGTGCTTCTTTGATTGCTTTGGTTGACCAGGTTCCGGTGTTAACATAATCAGCCGTATCATCTTCCGAAAGAAAGTTCATGGGGATCATGGCAAATTGAAGTGATGCCCCGCCTTGCAGGAAAAGCACATGAAACCGTTCATCCAGTTTTAAAAGTCTTTTAGCCCGCGCCACCGCGCCATTGATCACATTGTCAAAATAAGAGGATCGGTGACTGATCTCTGTTATGGACATACCCGACTGGGCAAAATTTAAAAAAGAGGATTGTATTTCTTCTAAAACCGTTAGCGGCAAAGCTGCAGGCCCGGCATTAAAATTATGAATTCGTTGATCTGTCATTTGGTTTTCCTTTATTCTTTAGGTTGTTCAGTTATGCACTCTTGTTT
This sequence comes from Pseudomonadota bacterium, assembly GCA_018821715.1. Taxonomy (GTDB): domain Bacteria; phylum Desulfobacterota; class Desulfobacteria; order Desulfobacterales; family Desulfobacteraceae; genus Desulfobacula. The sequence continues at coordinate 21,503 of JAHJLN010000034.1, forward strand.
TATGAAATTCGATCTGTAGACAGTTTTCCATATATTTTAAGTGAGGAAAATTAACAGTATTTTTTTCA
>JAHJLN010000302.1 GCA_018821715.1 Pseudomonadota bacterium
ATCACAATCCCTGTCTTATCTCACGATCTGTGAAAAAAGACCGTCTGGACGATGTGGTTCATTCACTAATGGTTGTACCGTTGAAAATCCGGGACAAGATTTTCGGTATTGCCAGTGCCTTTTCATTTAGCAAAGATAAATTGTTTAATGAAAAAGATATCTATTATATGAGTTTTATCACCCAGAAGGCAGCCGCTGCTATTGAAAATATTGCCTTGTATGAAAACATATATGACAATCTTTTTTCTACCCTTTATGCATTTGTAACCGCACTTGAGGTAAGGGACCTGTATACACGGAAGCATTCCACAAGGGTTGCAAAATATGCCCATCTGATTTCAGAAGAAATGGGGTGCTCAGAGGAAGAACTTGATATTATCAGTTTTGCCGGAAGTCTTCATGATATTGGCAAGATCGGCATTCGGGACGACATTCTTCTAAAACCCGGCCGGTTGACGGATGAAGAATATGAAAAGATCAAGGAGCATCCGGTGATTGGTGCGGATATTATCAGTAAACTGGGACTGTGGGATCGTGAAATGGAGATTATCCGGCATCATCACGAACGGTTTGATGGTAAAGGTTACCCGGATGGATTAAAAGGAGACCAGATTCCTAAGCTGGCAAGGATTTTATGTGTTGCCGATTCATTTGATGCCATGGCTTCCGACAGGGCATATAGAAGAAAAATGGAAAAAAGCAAAGTTCTGGATATCATAAAGGAGAATTCTGGCACACAGTTTGATCCTGAAGCTGTAAAAGCGTTTCTGATTATTGCGGATCAGGAGTTTCCGGATGATTTTTAATGGGTTGAGCGTTCATATAAAATGTGCTACTTTGTTTTTAAAATTAACTGCATGAAAAGAAAAAGCATGGAGTAAATCAGCCATGGTCGTTTCGAACTATGATGAAAGACGTAAGCATTCCAGAGTAGGGTTTACAGCGAAAATCCGGCTATTGCTTGAAGCAGAAGGAAAAAAAATCAATTTGGAAGCAAGCTCTAAGGATTTAAGCCTTAAAGGGATATTTGCAAGTACGAAAGAAAAATTTTCCATAGGAACAAAATGCATTGTCAAGGTTTATCTTACCGGCGGAATAGATAAAATTGAATTGCAGATGAAGGGAACGGTTGTCAGAGAAAATGATAATGGCATGGGAATAGAATTTGATTCCATGGATGTGGAGACTTATTCTCATCTTAAGAACATTATACACTATAATCGTATTGATGATTCGATCTGAGTGTTTATGCATGCTGCCAGAGGGTGTAGGGTATGGATGTTAGGCTTGTAAATCCTTTTATCAATGCAACGATTAATGTTCTGGAAACCATGGCATTTGTGAATGTAAATGCCGGTAAGCCATATGTGAAACGAGATAATGTTGCAGTCGGTGATGTGTCAGGGGTTTTAGGACTTACTGGGGTTGCGAACGGTACCATTGCCGTCACCTTTGAAGAGAAATGTATCCTGACGATCGTATCCAATATGTTTGGTGAAACCATGAGTGAATTGAATAATGAAATAGCCGATGCGGTTGGGGAGCTGACAAACATGATTTCAGGTCAGGCAAGGCGGGAACTCGAAGAGATGGGAAAGGTGTTTAAGGCCGCCATCCCTTCAGTTATAACCGGGAGGAATCATAGCATCATTCATTATTCCAACGGACCAAAGATTGCTATCCCTTTTAATACTGATAATGGAGAGTTTACAATTGAGGTGTGTTTTGAATGATAGAAAGAAAGCCTTAATCTATAGAAGGAGGAGAACGTGGCAATGGACACTTCCATCAAAGTTCTGATTGTTGACGATTTTGCAACCATGCGCCGTATTCTTAAGAATATTTTAAAACAGATTGGTTTTAAAAATCTTGTGGAAGCTGATGATGGCACAACTGCCTGGGAGGTACTTGAAGGGCAGAAGATAGACCTGATTATATCTGATTGGAATATGCCGAAAATGACCGGTCTTGAACTTTTAAAGAAAGTCAGGGCAAGTGATTCCTATAAAACAACTCCTTTTTTAATGGTTACGGCGGAAGCCCAGAAACAGAATGTTATAGAGGCAGTTCAGGCAGGTGTTTCAAACTATGTTGTAAAACCGTTCACTGCTGAAGCAATCTCTGACAAGCTTGAAAAGATTTTAAAATGATAACTGCCCCAACAGCCGTTAAAAAAAATGAATCCAAGACCGTTCAGGTTTCGGAATCCCAAGGCATGGATTTTGACAGGATCGGGATAGCCGGCGCCAGCAAAGGGCTGGCAAAAGTACTGGATACAGCAAGAAAAGTATCCAGGTCTGACTCCTCTGTTTTGATTACTGGTGAAAGCGGCACGGGCAAGGAATTAATTGCCAGAGCGATTCATAAGAACAGCCCAAGGCATGATGGTCCCATGGTCGTGATTAACTGTGGTGCCATTCCCAGCGAGCTTCTTGAAAGTGAGTTGTTCGGGCATGAAAAAGGTGCCTTCACCGGGGCCCACCGTTCCAGGATCGGGCGATTTGAAATAGCGGATCAGGGAACTATTTTTCTGGATGAAATAGGCGATATGAGCCCTGACCTGCAGGTTAAATTATTGAGAGCAATCCAGGAAAGACAATTTGAACGTGTTGGCGGAACGGTTACCATTGAAGTCGATATCAGGGTGATTTCAGCGACAAATAAAGATTTGCCCGCTGCCATTGAAAACAAATCATTCCGGGAAGATCTGTATTACCGTTTGAATGTGATACCCATTCATATCCTTCCTTTGCGTGAACGAAAAGAGGATATTCTCTCTTTGGCTGAACATTTCCAAAACAATCTGGCAAAAAGGGTGAAGGGCTATCAGCAAAAAATATTTTCCCAGGTTACCCAACAGGCCCTGCTCCGTTATGACTGGCCGGGAAATATCCGGGAACTTGAAAATCTTGTTGAAAGAATATCTGTTCTTGTTGAAGAACAAACAATTGAACTTCATGATTTGCCTGAATATATAGCCAATAATTCTTCTCAAAAAATATCTCCCTCAGTGGCATCTGTCTTAAATAACGGGATTGGATTTAATGAAGCTGTGGATCACTATCAAAGATCTTTGATGCTCCATGCGCTCAATGAGACAGGATGGGTAAAGGCAAGGGCTGCAGACCTTTTGAAAATGAATCGGACCACTCTTGTGGAAAAAATCAAAAAAATGAATATTGCCCCTGAAAATGAGACCCCCTTTTTCTAAGTTTTATGACTCGTCATTTTTTTGACATTTCCCTGGCCTGTAAAATATCTGCAGTCAAGCTCTAAGTATCCGGCAAATATGTTTATTATGAATCAATGCTTTGATTTTGTGAGTTGATTTGTTATGATGAAAATAAATCGTCGTGATATGGCATACTACTTGCTTATTTTCAAGGTGCAGCATTCTTGGAATGGTTTTTAAAATAACGTAAATCCATAAAGCAGAGTAACGATTATGAGTGAATCAAACGACAAATTAAGTAATGTATTTCCTTTATGGCAAGCCTTGGTCATTTTTATCCTTGTGTTGTGTCTCTCACCGCAGAATGCACTGGCAAAGCAGGCAGTGATGCAGAAAATAGAAATACAGCGCAATCCTTTGTCTGTGAAATTTTACGTGACCCGCAACATCCCTGTGAAAGTCATTCAGGTTGAAGAAAAAGAGCTTCTGGTTGCCTTAAAGAATGTGACTCTGGAAAAAGGGTTTGCGATAAAGGGGAAAGAAAAATCCGGCATTCAGCATATTGCCATAGAAAGTCTGCAGGGGAATGTGATCGCTGTTATTCTAACCAGCAGTCACCCCTATGAACATATTCAGTCCGGTTTCAATGTGTCGGATTCAAGCTATACCATTACGCTGGAAAAAAAACAGGCAAAAGCCTTATCTCCACCAGAACCGGTTTCCCCGAAACCTGAAAAACAAAGTGTTCAAGAACAGATAAAAGAACCTGAAAAACAAGTGATAGAACCTGTAACGGCCATTATAGACGTATCACCTCAAATAGAGAAAAAGGTTGAAAAAACACAAACAGCACCTTTGATAGAAACCCCGGCACCCACCAAAACAGCACCAGAGAAACCCGTCAAAATCGCAACATCGTCTGTCTATGTTCCGCCTGTAAGACAGCAAAGCAAATACAAGGGGGATATCAGTGATCTTACCCAAATAATTGACGGGTCTCAATGCGAATCAAAACAGATCGGCAACTCCATACTTCTTTTAAAAAAAGATTTGTTTAAGGAGGCATTTGAGGTTCTGGACCCATACGTGTTACAGGAAAATTTTGCCTGTCGTGAACAAGCATATTATTTAAGGGCCTATGCCTTTTACAAGACCGTGCAAAAGGACGATTTTGCACAGCTGATGAAGGCTGAGCGTCTGTTTCAGGATGCATTGGTATCTTTTCCTAAATCATTATTGCTTCCATATGGGTACTCAGGCATTGGAATGATTCAAAAAAGATTGAATAATTTATCAGCTTCCGAAGGATATTTTAATATTGTCAAGCAAGGCTATCTTGAGTATTCAGGCCTTCCAGAGGTCATGTACCACCTGGCGGAAATATATGACCAAAAGGAGTATCTGGATAAATCATTGATGTATTATAAACAGGTTTTTGAGGACACGGTTGAGAACAGTTATATGCCGGATGCAGGTATCGGATATGGAAAAGCACTTTTCAAGAAACGGCAATATATAGATGCGTTAACGGTTCTAAATTATGTTGTCGCCTCAAATCCCAAAAAGGTTTACGACTCTTATGAATTGCTGCTTCATATTGGAGATGCTAATTTTGAGATTGGACGGAGCAAAGAGGCAAGACAGACCTTGACCCGCGTATTGAACCTGTTCCCTGAGATTGAAGGCCGGGATGTTCTTTTAAGCAAAGTCGGGGACACATACGGCATGGAAAACAATCATGAGAAGGCTATTAAAGTTTATGAGCTGGTAAGGGAAAAATTTCCAGATTCCGAAGGATATATTTCAAGCTCCATAGGGATTGCCCGGTACCTGAAGAACGATAAGGAAAAAATTGAAATTTATCAAATGATCAAAAAGAAATTTCCGGAAAATAAATATTCCAGAATTGCCATGATGCGACTGGCAGAGATTTATCAGGCAAACGGGGAATACAATAAATGTATTAACGAGATAGTGGATTTATTATCGGCATACCCCAGAGGGTTGCGGTATGAAGCGGTTAAACTGATGCAAAAAGCCTATGAAGCGTTGTTTCAAAAACAATTAAAATCAGACGAGTTTACAAAGGTATTGAACCGATACGAGACGGAACACGAAAGACTTGACAGAATGGGAAGCAGACAGATTGCTTTAAGTGTCGGACTTGCTTATCTTGAGGCAAAATTGTATGAAGAATCCTTTAATCATTTGATTAATGCTTATAAACAATATAAAAGATCTTCAAGATCGCCGGAACTGCTTTTTGGATTGGGTGTTGCCATGGATGAGACCGGCAGGGATGATGATGCCCTTAAATTGTTTACGGCATTTTCAAACCAGTTTCTTAAAGATAACCGTCGGGCGGAAGCGCTGTCACGGTCAGCAGATATTTATCTTGAGAAAAAAAAATATGAATTGTCTTCTGCAAAATTTGATGAAGCATACAAGATTTTAAAAACTCACCTTGACAAAGGAAAGATTTTGATGTTGCAGTCAAACGTTTATGAAAAAAAGGGGGATCTTGATACGGCATCACTGCTTCGTGAGAAAGCCGTAAAAGAGATGGCTCTGGCATCTGGTGAAAATTACGAAGTCTTAACTTATGCTTATAAAGAACTGGGGCGGACCTATATATCTCTTAAGCAATATATAAAATCAGCAGATGCCTATTTAAAAGCATTAGGCTTTTCACAAGATGACACAGAAAAGGCAAACCTCGGATTCCTGATTGGGGATGCCTATCAAAAAGGCAATATTCTCCCAAAAGCCAAAGAAGCTTTCAAGCAGGTGGTCACGTCATATGATTCAGTATGGGCAAGGCTTGCACAGCAACGACTGAATACACTTGAACTGGCTCAAACGGTTCAAAATTCCTAGGAGGTTTTAAGGAAACAAAAAAAATATGCCAGGACATAGAATTTTTATCATACTTGAAAATCCTAAAGAACGAATGGAATATGTCCGGTTTTTTGAAGACCTTGGGTTCCTGGTAGACTTCACCCCTGACGGCTCGGATGTGCTGCGGTATCTAATTGAAAAAAAAACAGATGTGGTCATTGCCGATGTCGCTACGCCTGGTTTTTCTGCCATTGAATTCCTTAAAAAAGTGGATGAAGCCCATATCTTATGCCAGACGATTCTTCTTGCCGCTGATCCGGTTGTTGAGCATGCAGTGAATCTGATGAAACTTGGGGCCTTGGATTATTTAATCAAACCGCTTGAAATAGAACAACTTGACCTGTGTGTCAAAAGAGCGTTGTCAGTATCCAGGCAGATCCTTTCTTCTCAACAGGTATCGCCTTCACGCAAAAAAAAGGTTAAAATTATTGCCCGGGACAAAGGCATCCAAACGCTTCTTGCACTTGCTTCTAGAGTTGCCAATTCAAGCGCTTCCGTATTAATCCAGGGAGAGAGCGGCACAGGAAAAGAATTGTTTGCAAAATATATTCATGAAAAGAGTGACAGGTGCAATAGAGCATTTATTGCCGTAAACTGTGCAGCATTGCCGGAAAATCTTCTGGAGAGTGAACTTTTCGGCCATGAAAAAGGATCATTCACAGGTGCCATATCAAGGAAAATAGGAAAATTTGAACTGGCTCACAAAGGGACCCTGTTCCTGGATGAAATCACTGAAATGCAATTTCACCTCCAGGCCAAACTGTTGCGGGTCCTCCAGGAAAAGGTGGTGGACCGCGTGGGGGGAATCGAGCCTGTAGATGTGGATGTCCGGGTGATTGCCACAACAAATCGTGATGCAAAACAAGCCATAGAAAAGGGTGATTTCAGAGAAGACCTTTTTTACAGACTCAATACCATCCCTCTGGTCATTCCGCCTTTAAGAGATCGCAAAGGAGATCTTGAGATATTATGTGAGTTTTTTATTCAAAAATATTGTAAAATTGACGGACGGCATGTCAAAGGAATGACAAAACAAGCTGAGTCTCTCCTGAACCGCCATCCCTTTGCAGGGAATGTCAGAGAACTTGAAAATATTATTCACAGAGCAGTTCTGCTTGCAGATTCTGATTTGATCGAGCCAAAAGACCTGATGATCGACAGTTTCGAATCAAAAGGCGATCTGCCGGACAGTGTCGGTGATCAAGGCCTTGGGCTTGAACCCAGTTCATTGCGGGACATGGAACAGAAAATGATTTTTCAAACCCTTGATCAAACAGAAGGTAACAGAACCCATGCGGCAAAAATTCTGGGCATCAGTGTCAGAACCCTTCGGAACAAACTCCACGAGTATAAAGAAAGCAACTGATAAATTTTCAGGCATATAAATTGCAAAAGCAATATTCTGATATTGTTTTTTTTAGACAGTGTCTTGATTTTTAACCCATATTGAGAGGGAAAATGACGGATTCAAGAATATTCGGTCATACATTCAAGACGATTGAAAAGGCACTTGATGTATCTGCCAAACGGCATAACCTGATTGCAGGCAACATCGCCAATATGGATACCATCGGGTATAAACCCAAAGACCTTGATTTTAATAGAACACTTAAAAGGGCAATGGGTGAAAAGGAACCTGATTTTCTGGATAGAACCCATGATAAGCATTTGTCGACTTATGGTGATGAAGACGCTTTTGACATGAAGGGGGAAAACAGTGAATCCGTTGATATCTATCACCTGGATTCTGTGAATATTGATACGGAAATGATGAACCTTACAGAGAACAATATCAAATACCGGGCAACAACAGAATTGTTATTGAGAAAATTGAAAATACTGCAATATTCAATTGATGAGGGAGGTAAATAATTCATGGATCTCTTAAACGCGGCAAAAATAAGCGGAACCGCTCTTTCAGCCCATCGAACCAAGATGAATGTCATTGCAGAAAATCTGGCAAATGTTGACACCACTCGAACAAAAGAGGGGGGGCCCTATCGAAGAAAAATGGTTGTTTTCAAAGGGGATGATATTGATTCCTTTAAAAGCGTCATTGAAGAGAAACAATTAAAAAAACAGCAGGCCGGTATAGCGCTTTCCCCCATTGAGTTTGATGATGAAAAAAAACAGGACAAAGGTAGTGGTGTCAGGGTTGACCAGATTATTAGATCCCAGGAAAATTTCAGACTGGTTTATAACCCCGCCCATCCTGATGCTGATCCTGACACAGGTTACGTAAAAATGCCCAATGTAGATCATTTGACGGAAATTGCAGACCTGCTGGTGGCCAAACGAAGCTATGAAGCAAGTGTCACAGCACTTTCCGCAACAAAGGATATGATTTTAAAAGCACTTGAAATCGGTAAGTAACAGGAGGACATCATTATGACTCAGATAGAGGGCATCAATAAAATTTCTTTGCATACAGAGCCGTTGGCCCAGAGAATAAACAGACGCAGTCCGGAGTTTGCCAAAAGAATTGAAGCTGCTGTTAAGGATGTGAACACAAAACAGCAGATAGCAGATGATTCCATTGAAAAGGTTATCAAAGGGGAAATGGGAATTCATGAAGGAATGATGGCTATCGGAAAGGCTGAAACATCTTTAAAAATTCTTGCACAGGTCAGGAACAAGGTCATGAGTGCATATAATGAAGTCATGAGAATGCAGATATAATAGGGTCAAAGGGAGTGATATACGTTTATGAATCCCGTTATTGAAAGAATAATTGCAACATTCAAAGAGATACCGCTTTCCAGGAAAATTGCTCTGGGAATTTTTTCAATGGTTCTTGTTGCCGGATTTACGACCATGTTTATCTGGGCCAACAAAACTCATTTCAGGGCAGCTTACAGCCAACTTACAAAAGAGGATGCCGGACTGGTGGTTGAAAAACTCAAAGAATCCAATACACCCTATCGTATCACAGGGGATGGAACCACCATTATGGTACCCGAAGACATTGTATATGATGTCAGGCTTTCAATGGCAAAGGACGGGATTCCCAAAGGGGGAGGGGTCGGGTTTGAAATATTTGATAAAACTGAATTCGGGACCACTGAATTTGTCCAGAAAATCAATAAAACAAGAGCGATCCAGGGTGAGCTTGCCAGAACTATCAGCGCTTTTGATGAAGTAAAATCAGCCCGTGTCATGATTGTGCTGCCAAAAGATTCTGTGTTTGTTGAAGAGGTGAAAAAACCGTCGGCATCCATTTTATTGGAGCTCAACGCTGATCTGGATAGAGAGAAAGTCACTGCCATTGCCCATTTGGTGGCAAGTGCCATCCAGGATTTAACGCCTAAACTGGTTACCATTGTTGATACGGCCGGCAGAATTCTTTTTGAAGGCAAATCTGAAGAAGAGCAGGCCAAGATAAATGCCCAGAATCTGGCAGATGCCCAGTACCAGCATAAAGTAAGGTTTGAGGAAAATCTTACCAAAAGAATCCAGACCATGCTGGAAAGAATTGTTGGAAAGGACAAGGCCATTGTCCGGGTGACATCTGAGATGGATTTTTCAAAAAATGATATGAATGAGGAAATTTATGATCCCTTTGAACGGGGGGGTGAATTTGTCCGGAGCCGGAAAAATCGTGCAGAAAAATTGACAACAACCTCAGACGAAATTCCAAATCCATCCAGCGTGAATCCCATTGTCGGAACCGAGGGGCTTTCGGGTGCACAGAATAATGAGCTGACAAACAAGAGTGATGATACCTTTAATTATGAAATCAGTAAACGGGTCCGGGAAACCAGAAAGCCCATGGCGGTTTTAAGCCGTCTTTCCGTTGCTGCTGTTGTAGACGGGAAATATGAAACCAAAACCGATGAAGCGGGTAACAAGCAAAAGGTGTATGTGCCAAGGTCGCCTGACGAGATGAAGCAGTTTCAGGATATTGTCGTTAAAGCAATGGGGTATAATGAAGAGAGAAGTGACCAGGTGTCCATGGAGTGTTTTCCGTTTGCTTCCATTGCTGAAATTGAAGCAGAGCCCGGGGTCACAGGATTTAAAATGGTTCAGAAAGAGTATGGCAGAACCATTGCCAACCTGCTTTTGGTCATCTTATTATTCCTTTTTGTCATACGGCCTATTATAAAGACGGTGAAAGAGATCAAGACAACGGTTGAGCACGAAGCCCTGCCGGGAACTGACGATATGGCCCTGATTGAAGAAGAGGAAAAAGAGCCTGAGTTCATTCAGATGGATGGCAAGCAGCAGAAAGAATACCTGGAGTTGATGACCGGAGACCAGAAAGACGACTTCTTAAAGAGAATGAGTGCATCAGAGCGGGCATCCTATCTGACCAACATGCCGGTGAATGAAAAAGCAAAATATTACGCCAACAAGGATCTATATAAGACGATTAATATCCTTAAGGGCTGGATAAGCGAAGCAGAGGAGGAATAATTATGGTAGATGCCTTAGACCCCAGCAGCATATCCGGTCCACGCAAAGCCGCTATTTTTCTGATGGCCATGGGAGAGGAATATGCCACCAAGGTCTTTGAAAAAATGAATGAAAAAGAAATCGGTGATGTTGCATTTGAAATGTCTATGATTGATAACATCACCCCGGAAATGTTAAGGGCGGTTTCTCTGGACTTTGTGGATAAATTTGAAGGTGAATCAAAAATGATCATTGAGAGTGATTCATTTATTAAAAATATTGTTCAAAATACATTAAAGGATAAAGACGCCAAAGCCATTCTTGAGGACCTGGAGAAGAAAAAGCAGGATAAACCGTTTATCTGGAGCAGGAATGTGAATGTGGGAACCCTTGCAGGATATGTGGTGGGTGAGCATCCTCAAACTATTGCCATGATCCTTGCCCATATGCCGTCTGAAATATCATCGGAAATATTGATGGCGCTTCCTTCAGAGTTAAAAGGAGACGTTGCCATGAGAATTGCAAGACTGGGTCAGATTTCTGAAGATGTTGTCAGGGACGTTGACAGGGCATTAAAGCTTGAACTTTCCGGTGCAGTAGGCCCTGGAGGAAAGGCCGGCGGATTGCAGGTGCTGGTGGATATTATCAATGGAGTGGACAAGTCGACAGAAGATGCAGTCATGGAATTTGTTGAAGAGGACAATCCTGAAATGGCCAATGATATTCGTAATTTGATGTTTGTATTTGAAGATCTGACCAGTATTGATGATATGGCAATGAGAGAGATCCTCAAGAAGGTTGAGGGCCAGCAGTTGACATATGCCCTCAAGACGGCAACAGATGAAATGAAAGAAAAGATTTTCTCCAACCTTTCCCAGCGGGCGGGTGAAATGCTCAAAGACGATCTTGAGGCCATGGGACCTGTTCGTCTGGCAGAAGTTGAAGAAGCCCAGCAGGCTGTTGTTCGGGCCGCCAAGGAGCTTGAGGCTGATGGAACGATAACCCTTGGTAAAGGAAAAGACGATGTCCTTGTCTGATAGTGATAACGATCAGTTTTTGCCGTTGACGTTGAGCTCTTTAGAAACTCTTGATGGAGAACGTTCAAACAAAACAAAGGAATCTGATCCGGATTTTAATCGATTTAAACTGCTGTTTGAAAAACCAACGTTTGAAAAAGAGGAAGCCTATGAATTCAAAGCGATTTATGATGCTAAAAAAGAACAGGAAGAAATTGTTTTCAGGCCTTTAATTGAAAGAAAAGAGTCATCTTTAGATACCGCAGCGTTAAACAGGCAAAAAAAAGATTCAGAACAGGATCTGCCATCTGATACTAAGGAACCTGAAGAGCCGGAAGAAACCCCGGAAGAAAAAGGATACCGGGAGGGGTTTGAAAAAGGGCTTGAACAGGGGATGCTTCAAGGACAGCAGCAAGGCCATGAAGAAGGGTTTAAAAAAGGGGAAGCTAAAGGATTTGAAACAGGAGAACAAAAGGGACTTGAAACAGGAGAACTGCAAGGATTTGAAAAGGGGATAGCTGCTGGAGAAGAAAAAGGGACACAACAAACCCGGGAAGAAGGGGTTGAGATTTTAAATTCACTTGAAAAATCATTGAAAACAGCAGATCAGACCCTGGAGTTGCTGGTTGAAAAGTATGAAGAAAGAATCATTTCCCTGATTCAACAGATTGCTAAAAAAGCTGTCATGGCCCAGATAGAAATTAACGATGAAATTGTAAAGCATCTGATTCTGGATGCGTTTAAAACGCTTGTTAAACCTGAAGAGGTTGTTTTAAGCATATCTTTAGAAGATTACGAGTATATTGAGATGATCAAGGATGAGTTTTTTGAACAGATTGATTCCTTAAGCAGTGTATCGGTGAGATCAGATGCTTCCATTAAAAGGGGGGGATGTAAAATCACTACCAACACGGCTTCAATTTCATCAGACCCTGAATCCAGGCTTGAAGCTATTTTCCAAGCCATTAAGGCGGCAGGAGTGGCATGACCTTGGAACACCTGAATAAAATTGATTTTCATAAATATGAGACGGCTGTGGATCAATGTGTCATCATACGGCCTCAAGGCAGGGTTTCTCAGGTTATCGGACTGATTGCAGAAGGAGATAGCTTGGGATTGGGTATCGGCAGTCTTTGCAGTATTGTTAATGACCATGGCCAGGAAATACAAGCAGAAGTTGTAGGATTTAAAAAAGAAAAAGCCCTGTTTATGCCCTATGGCGATATCCGGGGGATAAGCCTTGGCGCCAGGATCATCCCCATAGCCGCATCCCCGGTTGTCGGCGTTTCAGATCAGCTTTTAGGAAGAGTGGTGGATGGAATGGGAAACCCCATAGACGGCAAGGGGCAAATCGAGTACACTCAAGAGTATAATTTGTATGGCAAACCCATGGGACCCATGCAAAGAGAACAGATTAGAGAACCCCTGGATGTCGGTGTGGCAGCCATCAACAGTATGATAACTCTTGGCAAGGGCCAGCGGGTGGCCATCATGGCAGGCTCCGGGATCGGGAAAAGTGTTTTAATGGGAATGATGACCAAGCATACCAGTGCAGACGTGGTTGTCATTGGTCTTATCGGGGAAAGAGGAAGGGAAGTTAAAGATTTCATTAATGAAACACTGGGGGAAGAGGGCTTAAAAAGGGCGGTTGTGGTTGCAGCAACCTCTGATTCTCCACCGCTGGTAAGAATCCGGGGTGCCTACCTTGCTACCACCATTGCCGAATATTTCAGGGACCAGGGGAAAAATGTATTATTGATGGTGGATTCAATTACCCGTTTTGCAATGTCCTCAAGAGATGTAGGACTTGCTGCCGGTGAACCGCCGACCTCAAGGGGATATACTCCGTCATTTTTCGTACAGATCCCTATCCTGCTTGAACGCGCCGGGAATATGGAAAATGGGGGATCCATTACAGGGATATATACGGTTCTGGTGGAGGGAGATGATTTAAATGATCCTGTCGGGGATACGGTTCGATCCATTGTTGACGGTCATATCGTATTGTCACGGGACCTTGCCAACAGAGGCCATTATCCTGCCATTGATATACTGGCCAGTATTTCAAGGGTAATGCGGGATGTGAGCCAAAAGGAACATGTGGTCTTAAGGGATAAGGCGGTCAATGTTTTATCCTCTTTTCGAAGCGCGGAAGATATGATTACCATTGGTGCCTATATAGATGGGTCAGACCCTGATGTTGATGAGGCAAAGCACTTGATGCCGGGAATCATTCAATTTTTAAGACAGGACATGAATAGAAAAGTCGACATGGCGGCCAGCGTGGAGGGTTTGAGAAAAGCATTGGGAATAAAACCGGGTAAATAAGACATATCAATGAAGCGATTTGAATTTAAATTACAGCCGTTGCTCAATTACAGAAAATATCTGGAACGATTGGCCCAGCAAAAAACAGCTAAGGCGCATATGGATGTTACCAATTGTGAAAAACAAATTGTTCAGTTAAAACTAAGCTATGAGCAAATCGCTCAAGAAATAGAAGACATCATGGTCAATGGCGTCAGCGCTTCTGAATTCAAGCGATACCATTCTTTTCTTGATTCGGTTGAAAGCACAATAGATGATGAAACCAATAAAAAAATACAATTAAAGAAAATCCTTAATGAAAAACTGTTGGCATTGAAGAAAAAAAGTATTGATAAAAAAGCAATGGAACTTTATCGCGAAAAATTAAAAATAAAATATATTCAGGAAGGTATAAAAATTGATCAAAAAGAACAAGATGAGATGTCATCTTTAAAAACAGCAAGGACAATATCCCATGAAACACTATAAAAAGGCAGTGGTTTTTCTTGTTATCTGGTTCCTTATTTTGGAAGTTTCAGGCGGTTTTTATTATAATAATCCTACGGTATCCCTCAATGGATCGACTGCCTTTGCAGCGGATGAAAAAAAGGACGAAAAAAAGATAGAAAAAGATACGGCTAAAAACAAGGGTGAAGACGCAAAGGAAAATCCATGCCCCGAATGTCCGGAGTGTCCTGATCCTGCCAAGGTTGTATTGCGGGGCCTTGAAGATAAAAAAACAATGGTTGAAAAACAGCAAAAAGCGCTTGCACAGCAAAAAAAAGAACTGGAACAGTTTGAAGAACAAATAGATGAGAAACTTGAAAGCCTGAAAGGGTTAAAGAAACAAATCGAAGACGATATGGCCACTCTCACAAAAACGAAAACCCAGAAAGAACAGGAAAAAGAAACTGCATATGAAGCCAAAATCGGACGGCTTGTCAAAATGTATGCAGGGATGAAACCAAAAAGCGCTGCCCAGATTGTTGATAAAATGAATCTTGAGGTTGCACAGGAAATATTTTTAAGAATGCGTGAAGCGTCTGCTTCCGAGATTCTGGCCTTTGTGGACAGTGAAAAAGCCGCTAAAATAAGCGAACGACTTGCTTTTAAAAGAAAATAAAAAAAAGTTCAAACGCCAGATGCAATCCCCGGCCCCCATGTTTTCCATCATCAGGTAATATTTTCCCATAAATTTTTGTTTATTGGGAAATATATTCCAAAAAAGACATAATTCCTTTGGATACGTCTAATTCAAAACATTGTAACCTATTGAACTCAAATAACAATCTTCTGGCATAAGGCAAATGGCATGATCATTGCTGTTTAGGTTGGCAATAGAAAACTATTTATAGGTGTTTTATGGATTTTACCTTTACAGATGTCAGTAGCTCTTTTTTGAACATGGTCCAGCAAGACATTCCCAGGGATGTGTTGTTTGATGCAGATACTGCAGGCTCCCGGAACCAGTTGTTTGCCGAAAAACTGAGCAAAACAATGGAAAAAGCTTCAGGGGCTAAAGATGAAGCACCCTCTCAGACTCAAATTGATCCGGCGTCACAAGATCCTGAAACCATTATGGAGTTTTTGTCAGAAAAATTGGGTCGGGAAAAAGGAATCAATTTTGTTTCCGGTTTGAAAAATTTTTTCTTGATGCTGTCAAATGGAAATCTAAAAAATGTGTCAATAGATGGAGACGGTCTTGAGGCATTGAAAAAAATGCTGCTGAAAGCAGGGTTTGCAGAAGATGAATTAAACGTTCTTATTGCCGAGCTTTCAGAGGAATTTGAAAATAAGACCCTGACCCTGGATGATGTTTTGGATAAGCTTTTTGCGCTTCCCCTTGATGAAAAATCAGACACAGCACTTTTGCAGGATAATTATCTTGAAACATCTGCCCTTCCTTTTTTGGAAACCATTCTGAATGCCTTTGGCATCTCCCAGGAAAAAATTCAAGAGATCTTCAGTGAAGCAGATAAGGGTGAAAAAGGCATCAGCCTTGATGTTGTCCTTGAAAAACTTCAACCCCTTCAGAAAGCATCTTTTTATACCGGCAATCAATATAAAACCCAGGAAGGGGATGATAGTTTTAAGCTTTTGTTCAAGCAATTGGGCCTTGAGCACGACACCCCGAAAACTTCGGGCCTTACCTTGGATGAATTTGTCGATTCCCTTTCAAAATTGCGCCAAACCATGGCACAGCAGCAGATGGGTGGTGAGGGTCTAAAAGATATCAATCAAAAGGCCATGGCGGATGAAAAATCCATGGACCTGTTTAAAACCTTGTTCAAAGGGCTGGAGTTAGTGAAAAAACCCGCAGACACAAAGGTTTTTGAGTTTTCATATGAGCAAATAAGAGATCAATTTGAAAATGAACTGCTGGTGCCGGGCAATGGGAAACTCGACAAAAAGGGGTTGTTTTCATTGAATAAAGAGGTGAAACATTCAAATTCTGAAAAACAAGGTTTTAAAGACATTGAGTTGCTTTTAAATGGGAAAAAACCAGGATATGCTGGTGATAAAGAACAGGCAGGCAATGGTAAGGAATTTATCAGGCAATTAAAATCCAAAACTGCAAAATTTTCCGATCAGGGCCAGGTAACCCTCTCAGATGCAAAATCTTCTGAGACACAATCTACTCAAAATATATTAAAATCAAAACCATCTTTTAAAAATCTGCCGACCTATGTCACGCAACAATTGAGTAAAAGTCTTGTCAGGGCCATTAACCAGGGCGAAAATATATTAAAAATTCAATTAAAGCCCCCGGAATTAGGAAGGCTTGTGATGACCATAGACAATACCGGGAACAGCATGAAGATCAGTATTATGACTGAAAACCATGCGGCAAAGGAAATTTTAATTTCAAATATAAACGAGCTTAAAACCGTTCTTTCGAATTCCGGTGTGAATCTTGAAAAATTTGAGGTTGATATGAACAGTGATTTTAAACAATCCATGGCAGATGCCAGAAACCAGGCAGAAAATTCCGGGAAACGGCATAAAAACAGGGAAAAACAATTAATGGATCCTGCTAATGGTGAAGGGATCAATGATCGGGTAAGCCTTCTTGATATATTAAACCAGGATGGGTCACTTCATTTTGTTGCATAAAAGGAGATAACCATGTCAGTTACATCCACAGGAAATAGTTCACTTGATAATATTACCAGTTCCTATCAATCAACGGCACTGGGAAAAACCGATAAAGAAGATGCCCTTGGAAGGGATGTTTTTTTAAAAATGCTGGTGGCCCAGCTCCAGAATCAAGATCCCTTAAATCCAATGGATGGCACGGATTTTTCTGCCCAGCTGGCACAATTTTCTCAGCTTGAACAATTGATTACGTTAAATGACTCCATGGAAAGCCTTGCCAAATCCTTCACTGAAAAATCCGAAGGCGATGCAGTGGGGTATATCGGAAAACAGGTAACCGGTAATGTGGATATCATGAATGTTGACCAGGGAACCGTTTCCGGAGGATTCTATAATCTTGGGCAGGCGGCTGATGTCATGATTACCATTACAGATGCAGATGGAAAAACCGTGAAAACCTTATATGCAGGACAGCAGAATTCAGGGTCTCACCTTATTTCATGGGATGGTACGGATAACGGCGGCAATGCGGTTGAAGACGGGTCCTATAAATATAGTGTCCTTGCCAATTCAGGTTTTGGATATGCACAGGTTCCCTCAACCGTTACCGGAAAAGTGGACGGGGTTACCTACAATAACGGCAACCCCTATCTGGTGGTTCAAGGGATTCTTCTTGATCCAAAGTCATTGACCGCTGTTGTAAATATTGAAGACAACAACGGATCAGGATCCACAGAGTCTGCTTTAAGCTATCTTGGCAAAACCATCAGTTCCAATTCTCCTATCGTCCTGGTTGAAGAGGGTGTTGTTTCCGGCAAGGAATTAGGGTTTAAACTTGATACACCTGAAAACGTAACCTTAAACATATATGATTCGTTTGACGAACTTGTCAGGACGATTACACTGTCTGCTGATGACACGGTTGGCGGAGAAAACGCAGTCCAGTGGGACGGGCTTTCCGATTCGGGTTATAAAGTGTCTGACGGGATGTACTATTATACGGCTAAAACCCAGACCGGATTTGCTAAAACCCCGGTATCAGAATCAGTTTCAGGCATTAAATACTTAAACGGCAGCCAATACCTGGTGTTGAATGATTCAGGAAGACTGGTTGCAATGTCAGCCATTACAGGAATTAATTAATACATAAGAATCAATGAAGCTTAAACGGTCAACACTGTTGAGATTTAATAAATAGGAGAGGGATTATGTCTTTATCAAGTTCACTTTTTACAGGTACCAGTGGGTTGAAAAATATGGGAAATGCCTTGCAGGTGGTGGGTAACAATATTTCCAATTTAAATACCATTGGATTTAAAAAAGGAAGGACAACCTTTGCAGATACCCTGTATGAGAGTGTGGCCACCCAGGCCGGCTCAGCCCAGATGGGCCGTGGTATGGCTGTCGGCGATGTGTCTCAGAATTTTGATCAGGGATCATTTGAATCCACCGGTAATACAACGGATCTCTCCATTGGTGGTGACGGTTTTTTTATCATGCGCCAGTCAAATTCGGAAAACACATTTTATACCCGGGCTGGAAATTTCTTTTTTGATAAAGCAGGTCAATTGGTAAACCCGGAAGGATATATTGTTCAGGGATGGAACCTGGATGATGAAACCGGCGAGGATGTCGGGTCAATTACAGACTTAGTGCTTGCAGAGTTTACAAGCCCACCCAAAAAGAGTGAAGAGATCACCGCCATTACCAACCTTGACGCAGATGCGCTTTCAAAGGCGGTTGTACTTTCAAATGTGTGGGATTCAGGAGACACAACCTATATCGGCTCTGGAAACTATGAATACCAGACGGTTATCAAAGCTTACGACGCTTTGGGCAGCACACATGATATCTCAATTTTTTACGATAAAAAAACCGGGACTGAATGGGAATATATTATTACCATGAATCCGGATGAAGACAACCGGAACCTTGTTCAAAACACGGATTCAAGGGGACTTCTGGCAAGGGGAACCATTAAATTTTCACAGAGTTCAGGGGATATCCTTGATTTTACCATGAGCAAGTTTACAGGGCGCATCGGCAATTTTACCGCCAATGGTGTGAATACGGTGAAAGACGTTGAATATGAAATTACCGATTATGATGGGCTTGCTCTGGACGGGTATGGTTTCAGCCTTGAATTTGACGGGTCTGCATGGGCGTTTACAGATGTGAATAACGATGGCCTGATTACAGCCGTTGACCTGCCGGATAATTATGGTAACGCTAAAATCGTTTATTCAGACAACCAGACGATTTACCTGACCTTGACCCCTGACGATGCAACAGATGTTGACCCGGACTTGAAAATCCAGTTTGCCCAGCCGGCAGTTGCCACAGACTCCATCGGGTTTGACATTAATAATAAAAATGATCTTCATATCCAGGGGATTGAAGGATTGACCTATTCAGGGGATACCGCCAATGACAATACAACACTTGAAATCAATGATCCGGGAGTTATGATTGAAGATTCTTCGGATTTGGGTATTATCTGGAATCCTACAGCGGAAAAATGGTATTGGAGCAATCCGGCCTCGGCCTATTCAGCAGGAACTTTGGTGTCAGGTGTATCAACAAACAGCACCGGCTCTGTTGATACCACCAGTACAAACATTACATATGCCAATGTCACCGATATGACCATGGTTGCGTCTGATATCAGCCTGATCTATGATGCAAGACTGGGTGCCTGGGACTGGAATATGCCGCTGAAAGATGCGGATTTTGCCAATGAAACCTTTACCTTTTCTCCAACCAATGATCCTGTTTTAAGTATTATTTCCGCTTCAACCGGTGAAGGCCAGGGCGCAATGGCAAGCGCCACAACAGCAGGGGTTGCAACAACGATAACCCTTGCCTGGGATGGTTCAGCATGGGGCGCCAGTGCCGGCGGCGGCAGTACGGGATTGGCGGTTGTCACCTCTGCAAGCTCCAATACACAGGTTCAGCTCCAGGTATGGGAAACAACCAATACCGCCAGTTCAAACGTTATCCGATATACGTTTGGATCAACCCTGACCACAACCGGCAGTCAAAGCATTGCTTTTCAGATCGATCCGACAGCTCCGCTGGAATATCCCAATGCCGTGATTGCAACCAGCGGATCTTTCACCACCGGTATTTCATTGGATTTTGACAATGATTTAACCAATGACATTGAGTTCAATGTTACGGCCGGCGGCGGAACACTTGCCCATACAAACAGTTTCAGGTTTACCAGTGATCCTGACAGTGTCTCTGCTGAATACGCCAGTGCCACGCTTAAAGGCGACCAGACCGAAGCCATTATAGACCTTGACGGATCAGGGAATGAAACCGATAAAGAGGATATCGTCTTTTCCTTTACCGATCCGTTGAAATACGGGGCAAGTACCCACCCCTACAATGACCGAAGTGTCATCTCATTTGACATCAAAGGCTCCACGGCCTGGACCGAGATTTCAAAAGACGATATCAGGAAAACCGGGTATTTTGAGTTTACAGCAGATTTTCTGGGGG
Source organism: Pseudomonadota bacterium (assembly GCA_018821715.1). Taxonomy (GTDB): domain Bacteria; phylum Desulfobacterota; class Desulfobacteria; order Desulfobacterales; family Desulfobacteraceae; genus Desulfobacula. The sequence goes on from JAHJLN010000302.1 coordinate 20,386, forward strand.
GTGAATTCGGAACCACTGAAACCGATATCAAGCTCAATATCGGCACCAAGTATGACGGTACCAATTTTGTGAATGATTCATTATCAACAACTCAATATTCAAAGTCTTCTTCAACTGTTTTCCAGGATGCAGACGGGTATGCGGCAGGAGACCTTCAGGGAGTGGATGTTGCATCTGACGGCATTCTCACCGGGGTGTATTCCAATGGACAGCTCATCCCGCTGTTCCGTGTCGGCCTTGCAAAATTTTTGAACAATTACGGTCTTTCCAATGAAGGGGGAAATCTTTTCAGGGAAACACGGGCAAGTGGCGGCGCCATTACCAATAAGCCGGGTGAAAACGGTCTTGGAACACTGGCCCCCAACTCACTTGAAATGTCCAATGTGGATATTTCAGAAGAGTTTGTTTCTTTAATCACCCAGCAAAGGGGGTTTCAGGCCAACTCGAAAACCATTACAACCGTAGATGATATGATGCAGACCGTCATTCAGATGAAACGGTAAATAAAGAATCAGCCATCCATAAGGCAGTGAGAATAAAGAAACAAAAGCTTTGTTCTCACTGTCATTTTTATGACGTAATAACAGCTTCCCTTGACATTCTTCTCCTTTCTAACCCCCTTTATCAGATTTAATTGGTTACAATTCCGGGGGGTATTCTTAAAATAAAATACTTTGCAAATTCCAGGCACTATATTTATACTTGTATCTAAAGCAATCTTCTTCACCATGGCACAAGGAAACATGAAAAACATAACCCTCTTGGCACAAGGATTGCTTTTTCACGTATACAGCACTATTTTTAACCATTAATATCAGGAGCTGTTTTGGCCGAAGATACCTTAGAACAGATGGATGATGATTTTGGTGATGACGCCATGGAAGATCTATTGGAAGATTCTTTGGAAGAGACTTCAAATGAAATCAAGGAAGTCAAAAGAGAATCTTCAAAAAAGAAACTGCCGGTTAAAATTAAAGAAGTTTTTACACAGATTCGTGGATCTAAAAAAGCCGTTATTATCATTGTCGCATCTTTTGTCCTGTTCATCGCCCTTGTTGCAGGGCTCTTGCTGTTCTTTTTTGGTTCAAGTACAAAAGAGGATCATCAGGCTCAAAGTTCTACTGCAACAAAAGGAACGATGCCATCGACTATGTCCAGGGAAAATGAAGTTATTTTTGAAGATATTGTTGATCTTGAGCCGTTTGAGCGTATTGCGCTTAAAACAAGTTCAACAATGGGACTTGTCAGTATAAACCTGTCTTTGGAATTAACAGATCACAGGCTTAGAAAACAGGTTATTTCAATGGAGGACAGGATAAGGAAAATCGTCATAGGCCAGCTATCAGAGATGACCTGGTTGGAGTTGAGAAATCCGGAAGGCAAAATCATGCTCAAATATAATTTGCTCACACGGATTAATTCAATCTTTCCAAAAGCCACGGTTCGAAATATTTATTTTACATACTTTATAATGCAGTGACCAAATTATGAGTGAAATATTATCACAGGACGAAGTTGACAGTCTGTTAGACGGATTGGATTCAGGTGAAGTTGAAACCGAAACCGATGTTGCCAAGCCGGAAGCGGTTGATGGTATTATTGTTTATGATTTTACAAGCCAGGATAAAGTTGTCCGGGCAAGGATGCCCACCTTTGATGTTATCAATGAAAGGCTTTCAAGGGAAGTTCGGGCAACACTATCCTCTTTGCTTCAAACCAATGTCGATGTCAGTGCAAACCCTTTTGATACATTAAAATTTTCCGAGTTTGTACGAAGCCTGCCGGTTCCGACAAGTCTGCACGTTTTCAGGATGGAACCCTTGAGAGGACATGGCTTGATCGTGTTTGAAAGCCAGCTGGTTTACAATCTTATTGATACTTTTTTTGGCGGGGAAGCCCTTGGAAAAGCCCGCGTGGAAGGGCGGGAGTTTACGACGATAGAAGAAGTAATGATCAAAAAGGCTGTTGTGGCAGTCCTTAGAAACATTGAGGCTTCCTGGGCACCCATTGAACCTGTGAAAACTTCATTGATCAGGTCGGAAATGAACCCTCAGTTTACTGCCATTGTTTTACCGACAGATCTTGTTCTTGTTACGCGGTTTGAGATTGAGCTTGAACAGTCTGCCGGGAACCTGGTCGTCTGTTATCCGTATTCCATGATTGAACCCATGAGGAATAAATTATCCTCCGGTGTTCAGGCTGAAGCGGAAGAAATAGATACAAACTGGCGCAGAATGATCAGAGAAGTCATCTTAGCGTCGGAAGTCGTTGTTCGAATGCAGCTGGGCAGAACCGAGATTACCGGAGAACGGCTGATTTACATGCAGAAGGGCGATGTCATTCAGCTGGATAATGATGCCAGTGATCCGCTGATCTGTTATATAGACGGATTGGAAAAATTGACAGGATATGTGGGAGTGCAAAGAGGGTTTCAGGCGTTTCAGGTGAAAGATAAAATAACAACAGATTGTGAGAGATAAACATGGCTGAAGAAAATGAAAAAACTGAAAGTGAAGAAAATGTTGAAGAGTCTGTAGCGCGCGGAGAAAGGGAACTGGATTTTATTCTTGATATCCCTTTGGAGCTTTCCGTGGAGCTGGGTAAGACAAAAATGCTGGTTAACGATCTTCTTCAACTGGGGCAGGGTTCCATTATCGAGTTGAACAAACTCGCCGGCGAACCCCTGGAAGTCTATATCAATCGAAAACTTATTGCCAGGGGAGAGGTGGTTGTGGTGAATGAAAAATTCGGTGTGAGGCTCACAGATGTCATTACGCCCATTGACAGGGTAAAATCCCTTGCAGCTGAAGAATGAACACGTCTTCAGATATCTGGTTTGCCTTTGCCAGGACTTTTTCCATGCTGTTCCTGGTTTTAGCGCTGCTCGTCCTTGCCTTTTACCTGCTCAAGAAATTTTCAACAGCAAGAGGGGTAAAAGGCAATAAAGATTTTATCAAAGTATTGTGTGTTCATCACCTTTCGCCAAAAGAAAAACTGGTGCTGCTGGATGTTTTGGGAGACACCATTCTGATCGGCGTCACACCGGCAAATATTTCAAAAATATCTTCACTTGAAAAACAGATTGATCTTTCAGGCCGCAAAAATGAATCAAGTTCCAATTTTTCAGAGTTCTTAACTCAAAAAATGAAAAACCCATTTAAGCATACGGATAACGACGTGCTGGGAAAAGAGGAAAGAGAGTGAAAATCAAAGTGGTTTGCCTTGTAGCTTTTGTGTTGATTATCGCAGGTGGCTTAGCACATGCCGTGACTTTTCCTATTCCCTCCTTACAATTGAATGTCAAAACCGCAAATACGCCGGAAGAGGTTGCGGTTGTTCTTGAAATTATCGCGCTTCTTACCGTTCTTGCCCTGGCACCGGCCATTTTAATTCTCATGACCCCTTTTACAAGATTGATTGTTGTCTTCCATTTTTTACGTCAGGCCATGGGGACTCAGTCCAGTCCTCCCAACCAGGTAATTGTAGGTCTGGCCTTGTTTATGACATTTTTTATCATCAAACCCGTAGCCCAGGATGTTTATCAGCAATCCTTGAATCCGTATCTTGACCATCAGATTCCCTTTGAAAAAGCGTTTGAGCTGGCACAATCGCCGATTCGAAAGTTCCTTTTGCTCAATACCAGGGAAAGTGATCTGGCGCTTTTTGTAAAAGGCGCTGACATGAAAAAACCGGAGACAAGAGATGATGTATCTTTGCTGGTTCTTATACCGGCCTATGTTATCAGTGAACTTAAAACTGCTTTTATTATTGGATTTGTTCTTTATATACCGTTTCTTGTGATTGATATGGTGGTGGCATCCGTACTTCTGGCCATGGGGATGATGATGCTTCCACCGGTCATGATTTCCCTGCCGTTCAAGCTCATGTTGTTTGTCCTGGTCGATGGTTGGCATCTGATTTCCGGTTCTCTGTTAAAAAGTTTTGGAGTATAAAAATTATGACCCCTGAATTTGTTGTTGAATTTGCGAAACAAGCCATTACACTGACCATTTACCTTTCCATGCCCATGCTGGGCCTGGGGTTGATAGCCGGTTTGATTGTCAGTGTCTTTCAAGCCGTCACCCAGATTCAGGAAATGACCCTGACATTTGTCCCAAAAATTATAGCTGTTTTTTTGGGACTGTTATTTGCCGCCCCCTGGATGCTGGAGCAGCTCACCAGTTTTACCGTGCATGTGTTTGAAAGTATTCCCATGTATATCAGATAGGAGTTATTGGGCGTGGAGATTCTCAATGTCATCGATCCTGTAGAGTTCAGGACATATTTGCTTGTGTTGTTGAGAATCAGTATTCTTCTTTTCATGTTTCCGATTTTTTCTTCAAATGTATTTCCCAACAGGCTTAAAATCGGATTTGCTCTTGTTGTCTCCCTGCTGTTTTATTCAGTGGTTGAAGTGGACGTATCCCGGTTTCCAATGAGCGTCATTGCTACAGGGCTGCTGATTATCGCCGAAGCATTGATCGGGCTTACGCTGGGGTTATGTCTGCGGATGTTTTTTGGTTCAGTGCAGCTGGCAGGACAAATTATTGGATTCCAGATGGGATTTGCCATGATAAATGTGCTGGATCCACAGACCGGATCAAATGTGTCCATTATGGATCAGCTTGGATATTGGGTCTGTGTCATCGTCTTTCTTCTTTTTAATGGTCATCACATCATGTTTTTAGCTGTGATTGACAGTTTTAAACTGGTTCCCATCGGGTTTTTCATGATGCAGGAAGCAATGTTGGCAAAGATGCTGGATCTTGGTGCCCAGCTTTTTTTATTGGCCATAAAGATCGGGGCGCCGGTTATTGCATCGTTGGCATTTGTCAGCGTGGGGTTTGGCTTGATGGCAAAATTTTCACCCCAGATGAATGTCATGATTGTGGCGTTTCCTTTGAAAATAATTGCAGGACTGCTTCTTTTCGGCCTGGTGCTGCAGATTATCGTTATTGTTACCCAAAGCTATATTAAAGAATTCAAAGAAATATTAATGTATTTTTTGTTTTTTGCTGGTGGAGGATAAGGGCATATGGCAGAAGATGCTGAGAGTGGCGGAGAGAAAACAGAAGATCCCTCGTCGAGGAAACTTTCCAAGGCAAGGGAAGAAGGGCAGGTTGCAAAGAGCATTGAGATCCCTTCTGTATTTGTTCTTCTTTCAGCGGTCACGGCAATGTATGCAACCGCCGGATATTTTTATGAAAATTTATCTTTGGTATTTCATCATAATTTAATTTTTGAAAAAATTCCGTCCCTTGGTATAAATGAAGCCGTTCGGATACTGGCTTATCACACTCAGGTTCTTTTGATGACCTGCATCCCGGTGATGCTCGCCGTCGTTATTGTCGGTTTAATCTCCAATTTTGCCCAGGTCGGGTTTGTCATATCCTGGAAAGCGCTTGAGCCGAAATTATCCAGACTGGATCCGATCAATGGGTTCAAACAAAAATTCACCTCCAGGGCTGTTGTTGAGTTTGTAAAAACACTGCTCAAAATCGGGATTATCTCTCTGGTCGCATATTATTCAATACGAAACAGCCTTACCGATATTTCAGTTCTTTATGACGCAAGCATTGGATATATCCTTTTGTTTATATTAAAAATTGCGTTCTGGATTTTTATAAAAGTGTGTTTAATCATGATCGTTGTGGCTATTTTAGATTACGCTTATCAGAAATGGAAATTTTTAGATGATCAAAAAATGACGAAAAAGGAAGTCAAAGATGAAACCAAACAGACCGAGGGAGATCCATTGGTAAAATCCAGGATCAGGCAACTCCAGCATGAAGCTGCCAGAAAAAGGATGATGGCCGATGTCCCCCATGCGGATGTGGTTGTCACCAACCCGACCCGCCTTGCAATCGCCATAAAATATGACGCAAAGCAGATGGAAGCCCCCATGGTTCTTGCAAAGGGTGCAGGCCCTGTTGCAGAAAACATCAGAAGGATAGCAAAGGAAAATGATGTTCCCCTGGTTGAAGATAAGCAGTTGGCTCGAAACTTGTATAGTAGTGTCGATATAGGTCAGCAGGTTCCAATGGAGTTATACCAGGCAGTCGCGGAATTACTGGCATATGTATACAAATTAAAGGGAAAAAAAATATAAGTATACGACAATAATTTGGCAAGCAGTGTCAAAGTTTTATGGTTTAAATCGGAGAATCAATGGCAACAAGCACTACCGGAATCATTGCAGGACTAAAAAGAGAATCTTCAGATATCATGATGGTCGTGGCCTTTATTGGTATTCTAATGGCAATGATTTTACCGCTGCACCCCATTGTTCTAGATTTTTTCCTTGCATTAAATATTTCGCTTGCCATTGTTGTACTGATCACAACCATGTATACAACAGCTCCCCTGGAATTTGCCATTTTCCCATCTCTTCTGCTGGTATTGACCCTGTTTCGACTCTCTTTAAATGTGGCATCCACACGGTTAATCCTGTTGCATGGAAATGAAGGCCCGCTGGCAGCAGGGTCGATTATCAAATCTTTCGGCAGTTTTGTTGTGGGCGGGAACTATGTGGTGGGCCTTGTTGTCTTTATCATTCTTGTTTTGATTAATTTTCTGGTTATTACAAAAGGTGCCGGACGAATTGCAGAAGTAGCTGCCCGGTTTACTTTGGATGCCATGCCGGGAAAACAGATGGCCATTGATGCGGATCTGAATGCCGGAATGATTGATGAAATTGAAGCAGGGGACAGACGAAAAGCCATTGCCAGGGAGGCCGAGTTCCATGGTGCCATGGACGGTGCGTCAAAATTTGTCCGTGGAGATGCCATTGCCGGTATTGTCATTACCATCATTAATATTGTCGGCGGGTTTGTTATCGGTGTTCTCCAGCAGGGCATGGAAATGAAAGATGCCTTAACAAACTATACGCTTTTAACGGTTGGTGACGGCCTGGTATCACAGATTCCGGCTCTTCTGGTTTCAGCAGCCGCAGGTCTTCTGGTATCAAGATCAGGGTCTGAAATGAAAATGGGGCAGGAATTTGCAAAACACCTTCTTTCAAGCTCTACCCCGGTTTTTATTGGATCTGTGATTATTTTCTGCATGGGACTGATACCCGGGTTGCCGTCTATCCCATTTATGACGCTGGGGCTGGTTTTAGGGACTCTTGCCTGGTATTTTTTAAAGGAAGAAGTCACGGCTAAAGAGGAAAAGCGAGCCGATGCCGAAGCCACTGCCCAGGAAGAGGCATCCGGTGCGCCGGAAGATGTGGACCATCTTTTAAATCTTGATACCATTGAGCTTGAGGTGGGGTATGGGTTGATTCCCCTGGTGGATAAACAGCAGGATGGTACCTTGCTGGGAAGGATAAGGGCGATCAGAAGACAGTTTGCCACTGAAATGGGGATTATTATCCCCCCGATTCATATCCGGGATAACCTGAACTTGAATCCGGCACAGTACCGGCTGTTGATCAAGGGGGTTGAAACAGCCGGAACCGAATTGATGGTCAATCATTTCCTTGCCATGGATCCGGGTGGAACCGCCCAGGAAATAGAGGGAATCGACACCATGGAACCGGCCTTCAACCTGCCGGCAAAATGGATTCCCCAGGATCGTGAAGAAGAGGCAAAATTTGCTGGATATACCGTGGTGGATAATTCAACCGTCATTGCCACACATCTGACGGAAATTGTCCGAAACAATGCCCACGATCTTCTTGGCAGGCAGGATGTTCAGCATTTGCTGGATAATCTTTCAAAAACAAATCCAAAGGCTGTGGAAGAATTGATTCCCAATCTTTTAAGCCTGGGCGTTGTTCAAAAAGTCCTCCAGAATATGTTGAGAGAAAGAATTTCCATCAGGGATATTCTTACGATTGTAGAAACCCTGGCTGATTTTGCACCCATGGGGAAAGACCCGGATCTTTTAACCGAATATGTCCGGCAAAGAGTTGCAAAAGGGATGCTGGCCCCATATCTTCAGGAGGGCAAAGTGTTACAGGTGACCACCCTTGACCGAAACCTGGAAGAAATTTTAACTAAAAATATAAAACGTACCGAGCATGGATCATATCTTACACTTGATCCAAAATTAGTAGAAGAAATTGTAAAAGCGGTTACAAAAGAAGTGGAGCAACAGGTGGCGTTCAATACGCAACCGGTTATCATGACATCTCCTAGTCTGCGCAGGCATTTCAGGAAGCTGATCGAACCTTCTTTACCCTCTGTTTTCGTAGTCTCCCATGCAGAAATAGTAGATGATATTAATTTACAGGCAAGTGGAAAGGTGAGTTTGAAGAATGAATAGGAAAGTTTTTAAAGCCGAAAATATTCAACAAGCAATTCAAAATATTAAAGAAGAGCTTGGATCAGATGCCATGATTTTGAGCACCCGGAAAATTCCAAAAAAGCCCCTTGACCCCTATGCAAAAACAATGTTTGAGGTTGAAGCATCCCTGCCGCAATATCCGGAAAAAAAACCGGAAAAAAATCTTTTGATTGAAACCATAAGAGAAGAGATTGCCGATATTAAAGATATGATTTCCATTGCCGGCTTTGGAAATGGGATGCACAATATGGTGTGCAATCATTTTGAGTCTGTGGGCATTCTTGCTTCGCTTTTACGGGCAGGTGTCAGTGAAAGTCTGGCAAGCGAAATCATTCAGAAAGCATGCGGTTTAATGGATGAAACAGCTGATCAGGGATCCAAAATTAAATCCTTAAAAAAACATGTCATGCATCACTGCCTGAGCCAGATCGCGACCAAAGATTATTTTAACAGGGATAACTATTCCGGCGTACCCCATGTGGCGGCGTTTGTCGGTCCGACAGGGGTCGGCAAGACGACAACCATTGCCAAGCTTGCGGCAAGTTTGAGCTTTCAAAGAAAAATAAGGGTTGGCTTGATTTCCATTGATAATTACCGCGTGGGCGCATTTGAACAACTTAAGGCCTATGCCTCGATTATGGGATTGTTATGTGTCCCTGCCTTCAGTTCCCAGGACCTTTCCTGTGCCCTGGACAGAATGAAATCAATGGATATGGTGTTGATTGATACTGCCGGTCACAGCCACTTTGATAAAGCCAAGATTGATGAGATTTTGCAATTGATTAAAACGGATTTTAGAATTTCTACGCATTTGGTCTTGAGTGTTACATCTGAATCGATTATTATGAAAGACGCAGCATCAGCTTTCTCTGTTTTTAATCCGGATACGGTTGTATTTACGAAGATAGATGAAACAAAAAGGTGCGGTAAAATACTGGATCAGGTAAAAGATCTTAAGTTGCCTGTTTCTTTGATTACAAACGGGCAAAGGGTCCCTGAGGATTTGATTATTCCCGATAAAAGACGATTGTTGGAGATTATTCTGGGAAAAGGGCCAAAGGAGCAAAATTAAGTTGGATCAAGCTAAGGGACTTCGAAACGTCGTTAAAACTCAAGCACTTTCAAGGAGAAAGGCAGCAATGACATCAGACCAGAAAAAACTTCCAAAGGTCATTGCAGTGACCAGTGGCAAGGGAGGGGTAGGCAAAACCAATATCGTTGCCAATATGGCGGTCTGCTTAAGCCTGAGCGGCAAGCGGGTGGTTATTATTGATGCTGATGTCGGGCTTGCCAATATTGATATTATCTTTAATCTGCGGCCTGAGTTTAATATCCGGCA
>JAHJLN010000303.1 GCA_018821715.1 Pseudomonadota bacterium
ATCCTTGGGGCAGGAGGGACAAAGGGCGGATTATTAACCAATTAAGACTTCCCAAAAGTATGGACAAAGAAACAAGCAATAAGATAGATAAAGCAATTCCAATCTTTAAAAAAGAATTGCAAAAAAGAATCTTCCATTTCCAGGAACTTGAGACCACAATGGATACGGCAAAATTCCTGGCAAAAAAGGATACCCCCCATTTAAGCGTTGTGATTGCAGAAAACCAGACTTTGGGCCGGGGACGACTCAACCGGAAATGGTTCTCTTCAAAGGGAGGGCTGTGGTTTACCCTGATTTTAAAACCAGGGACGCCTCCGCCACTGTCTTATATTTATAATTTTGCAGCCTCCTTAAGTCTTGCAAGATCTTTAAAACACCTCTTTGATGTGAATGTCAGTGTCAAATGGCCGAATGATCTTTTATTGAACGGCAAAAAACTGACCGGCCTTCTGTCTGAAATGGAAACCCGGGGGGATATGGTTGAATTCATCAATATCGGCGTTGGAATGAATGTCAACAACCAGGTGCAACATGATGAACCCAAAGCCATTTCATTAAAAGACGTCCTGAACAAGACCGTATCTCGAAGAATAATTTTAGAAACTTTTTTAAATGACTTTACAAACCAGATTCAAACCATCGACTGCCCCAGGATCATGGAGCAGTGGAAAAAAATGACCTCCACCATTGGCAGCCAGGTCAGAATTGAAACATTGGGAGAGGTTTATGAGGGCCTTGCCGTTGATGTAGATGACACCGGCACTTTAATGATCAAAGATAAAACCGGTGAAATAAAAAAAATAATTTATGGAGATTGTTTTCATACCTAAGGAGAAAGAATGGACACATCAAATCAGCTTAGAATGACCGTATATACCTCTTTGTTTGTTGCATTTATTGCCATTGGCGCCTTTATTGCCATTCCTGTGGGGCCTGTTCCCATTGTCCTTCAGAACATGTTTGTTCTTCTGGCAGGGATTATTTTAGGCCCGGTCTGGGGGCTTGTCTGTGTGGCTGTTTATCTATTGATCGGTCTTGCAGGTCTTCCTGTTTTTGCAGGCGGGACCTCTGGTATCGGTAAACTGTTTGGGCCCACAGGGGGCTATCTTTTGGGATATCTGCCCTGTGTATTTGTGACCGGCAGCATTTCAAAGGGATTGGGCAAAAAGATGTCCTCAGACATGATTGCCATGCTGATCGGATCTTTGATTGTCTATGCGGCCGGCGTTCCCTGGCTAAAGGTTGTGACCGCCATGACCTTTGAAAAAGCAATTGCCGTCGGCATGGTTCCTTTTCTGATTGGCGATGCCCTCAAGATTGTTGCAGCAGCCTTTATTGCAAAAACCTTAAGACCGGTTATCAAATTGTAATTTTTATCATAAAACAAAGAGATGATGCCAGAAAAAATTATCGACATAAAATCGGTCTGTCATACCTTTGAGGATGGCACCATCGGCATCAAAGATATCTTCTTATCCTTTTATAAAGGTGAATTTATCATTCTTGCCGGAAGAAACGGGTCTGGAAAAACCACCCTTTTAAGGCATTTGAACGGGCTTTTGCTGCCGCAGTCAGGGCAGATCCTGGTGAATGGAAAGACTGTTTCAAACCATCTTGTTCAAACAAGGAAAACCGTTGGCATGGTGTTCCAGGATCCGGACACACAGATTGTCGGGGACACTGTATTTGATGAGGTAGCCTTTGGTCTTGAAAATTTAAAGTTCAAGCGTCATGACATCAATGAAAAGGTCACTCAGGTTCTTAAAGATCTGAGCCTCTATCATTTAAAGGATCGAAATCCTTCCACCCTTTCAGGGGGAGAGAAGCGCAAGGTGGCCATTGCCGGAATCCTGGTAATGGACCCTGAGGTCATTGTGTTTGACGAACCCTTTTCCAATCTGGACTATCCGGGAACCCTCCAGGTTTTATCCACCATTATTGACTTGAACCGTTCCGGTCACACCATCATTATTGCCACCCATGATGTTGAGACGGTTATTGATACGGCAACAAGAATCATCATCATGGAAAAAGGCCTTGTTAAAGAAGACGGAAGGCCTTGTGACTTGGTCAAACATCTGGAGTCCTACGGGGTAAAGGAACCCTGCTCTTCAAAATTCGGACTGGGTATCCGGCCATGGCTCAACTAACACCGTTCACCTACAGGCAGGGCAGCTCCATTTTGCATCTGCTGGATGCAAGATGTAAATTTTTTGCCATCTGCCTTGTCAGCATGTCCATGCTGTCGGCCCGTCTGCCGGTCTGTTTGTTTTACTTTTTGATCCTGCTGTTTTTTTTAAAAAAAGCCGGGCTTAAATTTTTTACCACCATGGGCAGCATAAAATACTTTTTAATGTTTCTCTTTTTTATTTTTGCAGCCCGCGCCCTTATTGTGGAAGGGGAGATCATTTTTTCATTTCATGGCATCTCCATCACCAAACAGGGATTAAATGAGGGGTTTTTAGTGGCATTTAAATTCTTTTTAGTGATGCTGACAGGCCTTGTCTTTTCTGCAACCACAAAACCAAGCAGCGTTAAAACTGCGGTTCAATGGTTTTTAAAACCAATTCCTTTTGTTCCTGAAAAACGAGTGGCCGTAATGATCAGTCTGTCGCTTGGATTTATGCCGATCATCGCCCAAAAGGCCCGGGACATATCAGATGCACAAAAAGCAAGGTGCGCTGACCTTGAAAAAAACCCTGTAAAAAAGATTATTCGTCTGGTCCTGCCCTTGTTAAAAAAGACCTTTTTGTCTGCTGACAACCTTGTTCTTGCCATGGAATCAAGATGTTATACAGATGACAGGACTGATCCTGAATTTGCGCCATCTGGAAAGGAAATTTTTTTTCTTGTCTGCAGCATTCTTATCTCTGTGGGCCTTATCAGTTTGTAAAGATTAAGATTATTTTTCGGTCATCTTTCATGTTTTTCATTGCCCATCAACTTTTTTTAATGTAAAATTCGAACCCTATAACATCTTCATTACTATTTTGAATGTAACAGGTTTAATAATACACGATCCGAAAAGGAGGTCATTATGTCAAAAATAGACGATCAATCCCCTGGATCAGCCATGTTTGATCTGAGGGGAAAACAATCCGTCAGGGCAACCTTCAAGCTTTCCCAGAAAGCCATTGATGCCATCGGACTTGTCGCCATTCACATGGGAATAAAACAAAAATCTCTTTTTGATCACATTATTGAAGACCTGGATGCACTGGACAGTCTTGCAAAAACCATTCGAATCAGACAATTTAAAAAAATCGAAAGAAAACAGAAAACCTTTGTATTGAGCCGCAGAACCATAGATGCCCTTGAAGCCATTTCTCAAGCCTATGGAACTCCTCGGGATGCCCTTGTTGAATATTCGGTACAAAAACTTGAAGCCATCATAAGTGCTGAAAAAATACGGCATGAAGAACGAAAAATCCTTCAAAAAGAAGTTATGGATCATTTCAACCGGGGTAAACTGCTTTACAAAAAAGCCGGCAGCATTCTGGGCATAAATGATCCGTATTGCAGGTGTATTGAAAAAGCTGTATTTGCCTGTCAAAAGACTGAAGAAGATCTTATTTCCTTTATTGAAAAAAGCAAAGTTTTAGAAGACTTTTAATTTATGATAACCCTTACAAATCATTAAGGAGGAGCCGTTGATTGAAGTTCAAAACCTGACCAAGTACTTTAAAGACTTCTGTGCTGTGAACCGCATCAGCATGACGATCCACAAAGGCGAAATTTTAGGTCTTTTGGGTCCGAATGGTGCGGGCAAGACAACAACGTTAAGGATGTTAACCGGGTATTTAAAGCCAAGTTCAGGCTCAATAAAAATAGAAAATCTTCAAATGCCGGGCGATGCCATCAAGATAAAATCCTTAATCGGCTATCTGCCTGAATCCGCCCCCCTGTATCACAACATGCTGGTCTATGACTACCTGGATTATGTTGCCAGAATAAAAGGCATCAATGACAAGGAAACACGGTATGACAGATTTCTGCAATTAACAGATCTGTGCGGACTTTCGGCAATTATGGACAAACCCATTGCCACGCTTTCAAAAGGATTGAAACAGCGGGTCGGTCTTGCCCATGCCATGATGACGGATCCTGAAATTTTAATCCTGGATGAGCCGACTTCCGGCCTGGACCCGAACCAGATTGCTGAAATAAGACAGATTATTAAAACCATTGGAAAAGAAAAAACCATTATCTTTTCCACCCATATTTTAAGTGAAGCCGAGGCCACCTGTGACAGAATTGCCATTATTAATAAGGGACGGGTGGTTGCCGATGATACAACCGCCAATCTTAAAGAGAGTGTAAAGCAGCATTCGGTTATCAAACTGTCCCTTAAAGGGGTGGCAAAAGAAGCGGCAGCAACCCTTTTGCAAAGTATTGATTCAACCCTTGAGGTTAAAGGTGTTGACCCTGTTGAACAAGGTCTTGTCTCCTTTGAAATCAAAAGCCTTGCGGGCCAGGATTTCAGGCCGGACATCTACCTTAAGATAAAAGAAACCGACTGGATAATTGTACAGCTTATAAAAGAATCCCAGGCCCTTGAAAAAATATTCCGGGAATTGACAAGGGAGGAGAGATAACACCCATGAAACAAATAAAAACAATAGCCATCAAGGAATTCAAGGATTATTTCATTTCACCCATTGCCTATATTGTGATATCGCTATTTCTGATTGTAACCGGGTGGTTTTTCTTTTCCACCTTTTTTATTTTTGGCCGGGCAGATTTAAGGGATTTCTTTTCTCTGCTCCCTATTACGTTTTCTTTTATCATTCCTGCTATTACCATGCGGCTGTTTTCCGAAGAAAAAAATATAGGTTCCTATGAAATCCTGTTGACCATGCCGGTATCTTTTACGGATATTGCATTGGGCAAATTTTTTGCCGCAACCTTGTTTACAGCATCTTTGCTGCTCCCAACCATTTCCTATCCGATTTTTATCTCTTTCATCGGTCAGATTGATCCTGGGCCGGTTATCGGCGGCTATATCGGAGCGATCTTTCTTGCCGGTGCCTATTGTTCTCTCGGGTTGTTTGCCTCGTCTTTGACACGCAATCAGATCACGGCTTTCATTATTGGGTGTGCCTTGTGCTTTACCTTAACCATTCTTGACAAGCTCTTGTTTTTCATGCCGACAAAAATAATTTCTGTCATAGAATATATTGGCGCCAACTCACACTTTGCTAATATTTCAAAGGGAATTATAGATTCCAGGGATATTCTTTACTTTGTGAGCGTGATCTTTATTTTTATTTTTTCAACCTATATTGTCATGCATGAGAAGAACTAAGGAGAAACAATGGGTAACTATTCAGTAAAAGAAAAATATTTCAAATTCATTTTATATCTTGTTGTTATTGGATTGGTGAACATTGCCGGGATCACACTGTTTTTCAGGGTAGACCTGACCCGCAACAAAATTTATTCTTTGTCCCAGGCCAGCAACGATGTTGTGGCAACCCTGTCGGAACCGTTAAGCATAAAGGTATTTTTCTCAAAAGATCTTCCGGCACCCCATAACAATACAGAACGCTATCTTAAGGATCTTTTGGAAGAATATGCTTCAAAAGGCGGAAAACTATTTAATTATACCTTTTATAATGTCACACCCGAAGAGGGCTCTTTTGCAAAGAATGCTGATGAAAACCGGGATATGGCAAAAAACTACGGGATCCAGCCGGTCCAGATCAGGATTATGGAAAATGATGAGGTTAAATTTAAAAATGCCTATATGGGACTGGTCATTATCCACGGGGATCTGATTGAGAAAATTGAAGCCATTACCTCAACAAACGGTCTTGAATACCAGCTGACAACTGCCATCCAGAAGATGAACAACAAAGTGAGTGCCTTACTGCGGTTTAATGAAAAAAACCAGAAAGTAATCGTAAATATGTACTTATCTTCTTCTCTGAATACCATTGCCCCGTTGATTGGTCTTGATCAACTGCCGATGCTGGGAAAAGCCGTTGCCGGCACCATCGGTCAACTCAACAGCAAAAGCCTTGGCATCCTTGAATTCAAGCAGTTTGACATATCGGATAAAAAAACACTGGATACCATTGGCAAAAAATATGATTTAATGGCGCTTTCATGGCCGGCTATTCCAGAGAAAAAGATATTGGCCGGTCATGGCGCTGCCGGACTTGTTATTGAATTTAACGGCAAAACAACCACACTGCCCCTGATCAATGCCATGGAACTTCCCATCATCGGCACCACCTATCAGATGGCAGATCCAGCCGCCCTGGGAGAAGAACTCAATGCCATTGTGGAGAAACTGATCGGCATTAACAAGGATATCGGATTCCTGTCAGACCATGGCACCTACTCTCTTATGCCGGACAGGATAGCCATGATGCAGGGGCAACCCTCCGAAGCCATGCAGGTGTTTAACGCCCTTGTGTCTTCTCGATATTCCATTAAACCCATTGCCTTGAAAGACGGTGCCATCCCTGACGGGTTAAGCTGCCTGATTATTGCCAGACCCACACAAGCCTTTTCAGATTATGAATTATTTCAGATCGACCAGGCCCTGATGAAGGGGACGAACATTGCGTTTATCTCGGATTCGTTTAACGAAATCACATCACAACAGGGCGGTATGGGGATGCCGCCAAGATATGAACCCATTGATACCGGCCTTGAAAAACTGTTAACCCATTATGGTGTGACCATTAAGAAAGCCTATGTTTTAGACAAACAATCCTATAAGCATCAGGCACCTCAGAATATGGGCGGTGGTGAACAAAATATTTATTTTGCCCCCATGTTAAAAGAGAAAACCATCAACAATGCTCCCGGCTTTATGGACAATATCAAGGGACTCGTTGCCATGCAGATTTCACCTGTTGAGCTTGTACAAGAAAATATTGATAAAGACAAGATAACAGCGACACGGTTATTTTCCTCTTCAGATG
>JAHJLN010000304.1 GCA_018821715.1 Pseudomonadota bacterium
CGATTTGGTTCTAAAGGTGGCCCGCATGGCACAATCCAAACCACACTGAAAACAAGAGGCCTTGCCCACTCGGGAAATCTGATCCGGTGGATATGGATTGAATGTGGCTTCCCGCTGATTTAATTTTATTGTCAACCGATTGAGTTCTTTTAAGGCCTCAGGATCACTTATGGGCACAGACAGAGTTCCCACCACAGCAATGGCTTTTAATTTCTTAGCACCCAAAACCGCGCCAAAACCACCGGTTGCACTCCCCTCATTATCTGTCATCAGATTTGCACTGCGGCACAGGTTCATCCCGGCAGGCCCGGTGGTAATGAAATGTGTATTTTTACCATGCGTTTGTTTTAAATACTCTCCCACTTGCCTAACCCCGTCATGAAGGATTGTGGTGGCATCTTTAAGGATTGCTTTTCCATCTGAAATGAATAGATAAACAGGTTTATTAGCCTTTCCAGACACCATTAATCCATCAAATCCGGCTTTTTTTAATGCAGGCCCCCAATATCCGCCCATGTTGCCATAACAAAACCCTTCCGGCATCAACATGGGTGATTTTCCCACAACTTCAAAACGGGAGGCACCCTGGGCACCTGTTGCCGTCAATGGACCTGTCATGAAAATCAAACAATTTTCCGGATCAAACGCCCTGGTCTTGGCAGGAACATATTCCCAGTAAAGTCGGGTAGCGATTCCGCGTCCCCCTAAAAAGCGATCCGCATAGGGGTGAGTATCAATCTCTGTGATGGTTTCTAATGAGAGATCGACCTTTAAAATTTTTCCCCACCAGCCATAAATTGAAGAATTCAAGGTCTCTTTGTTTTTTATTTCATTCACATTCCCCTCCTCTTGACTTCAGTTTTTACAGGGTCAAGCTTTAATGCTATATCGCATATTTTTAATCAATCAAACCATAGAGAAGCCTGATCTCCTCTTCCCATAGGGATTGATCCGGTGTTTCAAGCACCATGGGAATATTGTCAAAACGCGCGTCGTTCATGATGAATTTAAAAGGCTCAATCCCCAGCGACCCCTTTCCGATACTCTCGTGTCGGTCTACCCGGCTTCCAAAGATTTTTTTCGAATCATTCAGGTGCATGGCTTTCAAGTAACTGATACCCACAAGAGTGTCAAACTCCTGGAGGGTATTTTCAAAAGCCTTGGCTGTTTTGATATCATACCCGGCCGAATATGTATGACAGGTGTCCAGGCAAATCCCCACGCGGCTCTTATCATGGACATTCCCAATAATCCGGGCCAAGTGTTCGAATCGATATCCCATATTGGTTCCCTGGCCTGCGGTGTTTTCAATAACTGCCGTAACGCCGGTTGTCTGATTCAGAACCCGGTTGATGGATTCCGCGATCCGTTCAAGGCAGTGATCAGGATCCATTTTGCCCAAGTGACTTCCCGGATGAAAATTCAGGTATTGAAGGCCCAAGTGTTCGCAGCGCTGCATCTCGTCAAGGAAGGCTGTCCTTGATTTTTCAAGAGCGTCTTCTTCAGGATGTCCGAGATTGATCAGGTAACTGTCATGGGGGAGGATGTGCCGGGGATTGAAACCCGCGGCCTTGCAGTTTTTCTTGAATTGGATGATGGTTTTATCCGTCAGGAGAGGTGAGGTCCATTGTCTCTGGTTCCTGGTGAACATGGCAAAGGCTTTTGCGCCAATACGGTTCGCATTTTGAGGGGCATTTTGTGTACCGCCATTGGTACTGACATGGGCTCCGATATACTTCATTTTTTTCCCCTATTATGGCTGCCATCAAGGATATTGTAACCCAATAGCATGGAATGATAAAAGCCCGCCACAAAAAATTATTTTTTCTCTAATCTTTTAATTGGCATAATCATCAATCTTTTCTTGTTGACTTTAAGAATTTTTTTAGTATACCATAAAAACATCATAAAAACATCTGTTTTATGCGCATGGCGGCACCACAGATAAATGACAAATGGACACACTTGATAACAAAAGGCAATATCCATGAAAACCATAGTCAACAGGCAAATCATTAATCAGGTGATAGAGTGCAGCGGTCTCCACACAGTGGGAAGGGCAACTATCAGGGAGATGGTGGGGATCATCAATGCCATTGAATTAAAAACAGATGTTTCATTTATTCGAATGGAGATGGGAGAGCCAGGGCTCGTACCGCCGAAAATCGGAATCCAGGCGGAAAAGGCGGCATTAAAAAAAGAAATTGTTTCCCAATACCCCATGATAGAAGGTATTGCGAGCCTGAAACATGAAATGTCGAGATTTGTAAAATTATTTTTAGATGTGACGGTAGCTCCCAAAGGGTGTATTCCCACAAACGGCAATATCCAGGGTGGTTTTGCCTCTCTTTTTGTTGCCTGTCGAAGGGGAGAAAAAAATACAACATTATTCCTTGATCCAGGATATCCGCTTTATAAACAGCAGCTGTATGTAATGGGACTGCCATATAAACAATTTGATGTCACAAATTTTCGACATGAAAAACTTGAAGAAAAACTGAATGCTGTCTGCAGCAGTGGCCAAATAGGCACCATTGTCTATGCCAATCCCAATAACCCTGCCTGGATCTGTTTTACAGACAGGGAACTTGAAATCATAGCACAAACAGCCAATAAATATAATATCATCATTATTGAGGATCTTGCCTGTATTGGCATGGATTTTGGCAAAGATATTTCAACCCCGGGCCAGGCGCCTTTCCAGGCTTCTGTTGCCAAATATACGGATAATTATATCCTGCTGTTCTCAGCCTCCAATATGTTCAGCTATGCAGGACAGCGTATCGGCTGCATGGTAATCTCGGATATTTTATATGCGGGAAAATTTCCCGGATTGACCCGCTTTTTCCCCTCAGATGAGTTGGGGCATGCAGTTGTTTACGGTGCCATGTACGCTTTGTCAGCAGGGGTGTCCCATTCTGCCCAGCATGGATTTTCTGCCATGCTTAAAGCTGTCAATGATGGGACTCTTGATTTTATCCGTGACCTGAAAACATATGAAAACCGCTCCCGAAAAATGAAACAGATCTTTTTAGACAACGGCTTTGATCTGGTTTATGAACATGACGCTGACAAGCCAGCCATGGATGGGTATTATTTTTGTTTTTCCTATCCCGGATTCAGCGGGGTTGAACTGGTTGAAGAGCTTCTTTATTACGGAATAAGTGCTATTTCACTTTTCATAACAGGCAGTGAACGTCTGGAAGGCGTACGGGCATGCGTCTCTAAAGTGGACACGCAGAAGATGAAAATTCTTGAATCCAGACTTGCAAAATTCAATAAACATCATTCAGGGAATCTGGCCGATCGGACATATAAAAAATATTAAAAAAATCAGATTTGGGTTGGTTTAATTATGCTTCCCTTTTCAATTATTCGTTGTCTTTACAATTAACTGCCGGTTGTTGTTCTGCCATGTTGTTTTAATGTGTTTACTCCTCACCCATTATTCGATATATTAAACTATACCAATTTCCAGGCAAAAGAGTTGTGTTGTTTTTTTGTGCATCAAATAACTTGATTGTCATTTCATCTTGAAAAGTTTTGCAATCAGGAGCAACGGATGGAAAAAAATGGACCGGTAACGCTGTTAAAAGAAGAAATCAGGCAATTAAAACAGGAGATTTCTGATTTACGGCTGACATCGGAGATTTATTTTGAAACGTTGAATTCATCGGTGGACGCCATTGTCCGTTACGATGCCCAAGGTCTTGTAGAATATTTGAACCCAGCCTTTACAAAACTGTTTGGCTGGACATTTGAGGAGCTCAAAGGCAAGCGTGTGGATTTTGTTCCCAAGGAAGCCATTAAAGAAACTCAGGAAGCGATTCGCCGAATAAAGGCAGGAGAAGAAATTACAAATTTCCCCACCCAGAGACTGACAAAAGACGGGAGAATATTGGAAGTGGCCATGAGTGTTGCTTCCATCTATGATGATGACGGTCTCAATATCGGCAATGCAGTCATCATCAGGGATGAGACGGAACGAAAAAAAGCAGAGCTTCGAAAACTCGAATCCATCGGCACCCTTGCCGGAGGTCTTGCCCATGATTTCAACAACCTTTTATCCGTAATCCTTGGAAATGTTTCCATAGCAGAACTGGAAGCCAAAGACGACATCAACATTCTAAAGCATCTTTACTGTGCTGAACATGCCTGCCTTCAAGCAGGAGAACTTGCCAAACAATTGATTACCTTTTCCAGGGGCGGCACTCCCAATAAACAAGAGGGCTCCATAAAGTTCCTTGTTCAACAGGCAGGTTCCCTGTTCTCGGAAACCAAAAACATTGAATGGCAGTTCGACTTGCCCGATGATCTGTTTTTGCTTGAATATGATGACACTCAGATGAAACAAGCCATAAACAACATTCTGCGCAATGCGGTAGACGCCATGCCTGACGGCGGAAAAATCATTATCCGGGCAGAAAATATTGTGGCGGGTGAGAATTCAGAACACCGTCATGCCGCCCTTTCAAAAGGAAGATATGTCATGATCATCATCCAGGATCAGGGAAAGGGGATCAACCCGAACCATCTTGAAAAAATCTTTGATCCATACTTTACCACCAAAGGAATGGGTATACAAAGAGGAGTCGGACTGGGGCTCACCATTGCCTATTCCATTATTCACAACCATGGCGGCCGTATTACTGTTAAGCCTGTCAAACCGTCAGGAACGATTGTTACCCTTTATCTGCCGGCTCTTGAAAGTGCCGGCAGCTGGTCTGCGGCGGAAAAAATGGAACAAGCCGTCCAAGATACTGTCATTGTAAAAAAGATCCTGCTCATGGATGATGAAGAAATGATCCGCAGTCTTGGAAAAAGACTCCTTGAAAAACTCGGCTACCAGGCTGAAACAGCTAGTGACGGCACCATGGCTATACAACTCTATAAAGAGGCTGCCCTGGCCGACGATCCATTTGATCTCGTTATCCTGGACCTGACTGTAAAGGGTGGCCTTGGCGGACTCAAGACCCTTAAAACCCTTCAGCAGATAAACCCGGATGTCATTGCCATTGTATCCAGCGGGTATTCCTCAGATCCTGTCATCACCGGTTTCAAAACATATGGTTTTAAAATGGCCCTTCCCAAGCCCTACAGCAGCCGTTCCATGCAAGAGGCCATCATCCGGTCGGCAAAACGAACTGCATGAAGGGCAACGTCATGTTCACTAAACCTCAAACCTTTAAACCGCTCGTGATCTCATTTAATAATTTTCGAAGTTCTTTCATCTCATAGGGTTTGGATATGGCGTATTTGAAACCGTATTTTCTGAAATTCATCATTATGGGATCGTCATGGTAGCCGCTGGAGACAATTGCGGTAACGCCTGGATCAATTGTTAACAATTGGCTGATAGTATCTTTTCCTCCCATGCCACCTTTCACAGTCAGGTCTAAAATCACAATATCAATGGGATTACCTGAATCCATGGCCTTCTTGTACAACGCTACAGCCGTGTTCCCATTTTCTGCTAATTGTACGGCATATCCAATTCGTTTGAGCATTTTACAAGCAATGTCTAAAATCCCGGGTTCATCATCCATCACAAGTATTGTTTCGTTTTCTAAATTGGCTGTCTTTTTTATCGAAACCTTTTTTTCAGGGTTTATTTCTAAAGCAGGAAGATATATCTCAAATGTTGTCCCTGCACCCTGCTCTGAATTGACAAAAATATATCCCTCGTGCCGCTTAATAATAGAATAGGTTGTTGTAAGTCCTAACCCCATTCCTTTTTGGTCTCCTCTTTGTTTGGTTGAATAATAGGGATCAAATAGAAATGACAGGTTTTCTTCAGGAATCCCGGGGCCCCGATCCTGAATCGATATTTTTACATATTTTCCGTCTGCCATGAATACACCGGGTTTGTTTTCACTTATCATTACATTTTCTGCTGCAACTTTTATGATTCCCCCTTTTGGAACAGCTTCTCTGGCATTTGTAATCAGATTGTAGATGGCCTGCTTCATCTGCTCCTGATCAAATTTGACCTCCCACAGATCTTCTGAAATATTAAAGATTCCTCTGGCATTTGAGCCGGAAAGGGCAAGATTTGTGGCGTCTTCAATCAGGTGAATCAAAGAACCGGGATTTTTTATGGAAATACCGCCCTTGGAAAAAGTAATAAATTTGCCTGTCAGCGCCTTTGCCCGTCTGCAGGCTTTGCAGACTTCGTTTAAATTGTTATAAATCTCGTTTCCAGGATCGATATGCATTTGAGACAATTCTGTGTACCCCTGAACGATTGAAATCAGGTTGTTAAAATCATGCGCGATTCCCCCGGCCAGTGTGCCGATGGATTCCAGCTTCTGGACCCTTAAAATTTCTTCTTCCATTTTTCGTTTTTCAGTAATATCCAGAACAATTACGATAAACGCAATGGGCTGGCCGGTATGGTCAAAAATGGAACTGCCGATGAGTGATACCGGGAAACGGTCTTGGTTTTTCCGCAGAAAATAGGTTTCTATTTTGGTCGTCCCTGTTTTCATGAATTGACTCAATTCCCACGTCAATTTTTGGGTCAGATCCTCTGGCCAATACTTGCAGGGGATTTTTGACCCGATCAGCTCATCTCGAGAAAAACCCGTCATTTGACAAAAGCTGGGATTTATATCCAGATGAAAACTATCTGTACCAATAAGCAGGATTCCAACACCTGCATTTTCAATAATCGATCGAAATTTTTCTTCGGATCGTTTAAGGGACTCCTCTGTCTGTCGGATTCGGGTTATATCAATTCCGCTTGCAATAATATACTCTTCGGAATGGTCTTCGTTAAAGGCTAAGGCTGCGGACCATGCAACCAACAGCCGGGTGCCGTCTCTTGTAATAAAATGGTTTTCATAAAGGTTTGCAGACTGTTCAGGCTGGAAATCAAAAACAATTGATTTGACCGCATCCCTCTCTTCTTCCACCACCAGAAGGTCCCAGATCGACCTGCCTTTTACTTCTTCAAATGTATATCCGGATATGTATTCACAGGCCCTGTTAAAGCGGACAATTCTTCCATCCCGATAAATTACGGTGATTAATGCCCCGGCCGTATCAAGGATGGTGTTTACAAAATTGCGTTCTTCAGATAATTGATACGTCCGTTCAACTACTTTTTGTTCCAGGTTTTCAATCAATCCCTGGAGTTGGCCTGTCATGCTGTTGAAGTTTTCAGCCAAAAAACCGATTTCATTCTCTGCCCTGATTTGAGCCCTGGCAGTCATGTCTCCTTTAGCCACTTTTTGAGCCGTCTCCACCAAATGGGTGATGGGATTAACAATGGACCGGCTGATGACATACCCGAGTAAGACGGCCAGAAAAGAAAAGATCAGGCCGGAAATAACGGCGAGTCTGGAATGAATCCGGTAAAGGCGGCGATTGCTTTGTATTAAGGTATCTGTTTTTTTTTCATTTATCCTGTAGAATGCTTCAGTTTTTGCCTGCAGTGAATTTTCCAGCAGGGCTGCTATTCTCATTTGCCTGCCGTCAATAGGTTTCCAGGCATCGGGATTATTCCGGTAAAAAGTTCTCAGTTCATTTGATAGCGACATATACGTATCATAGGCATGCCTGACACTTTTAATGATCTTTTTATCTTCAATCTCCTGAACTCTTTTTTCAAGCGACGTCAAAAGGGTGTCAATGTTTTTTTCCAACACCTCAATTGTTCTGATATGCGCCTTGTTTCCGGTGGACACGTACTGGTCTACCTTTAAACTGTGAAACAGTGTGCCGCTTGTAATGGCTGCCATATCGGTCAGAATAGGCTGTTGGTCACTTAAAATTTTTTCAGTATTGGTATTGAGCTGATTTAAGTTATATACACTAAAGGTCCCGGCACCCGCCATGAGCACGGCCAGCAGGAAAAATGAGAAAATCAGCCTTTGACGGACGGTTTGATTCATAAATAGTGTCATATTCAAGACCCTGAAAGCATTCAATCTGCTGTCTGCAAATAGTAAAAATCTTCATCACTTCCCATTACCGGGCAATAGGTATAATTTTTAATCCGTGGACTGAGTATGTGGTGGTCAGGTGTGGAAAGACAAAATATATTCACTGCATCATCAAGGATAGTCTTTTGAATCCGGCCATAGATTATTTTTAATTCTGATTTTTCCACTGTTTTTCTGGCCGTTTCCAGTAAAATATCCAAATCCGGGTTCTTGTAATGACCTGGATTTGTCCACTGGCCGGCCTGGGAGGAGTGATACCCCGACCACAGGTAATTATCCGGATCAGGATATGCTTTGCTTGAATAGATGGGAAACATGGACGGGGCTGTATTGAAATCATTAAAGGTTGTCACGGCATCAGCCCAGGCCATGGGAATGATATTGACTGTTATGTTCAGCAGGGCCAGCTGGTCGCGCAGAAGTTCACCGGTTATTCTTTCTTCTTCAAGCCCGGTTACATACACATAATCCAGAAGGAATCCGCCGTCAGGCCAGGGAGATTTGGCCAGTTCCTGCTGCGCTTTTTTTAGATCCAGATGATAGGGTTCCCTGTCCTGGTAAGAAAATTCCAGTCCCGGGGGCAATGGTCCATTGAGGATCGTTGCCCTGTCTTTCCAGGTCTTTTTCAGGGTCTTGTAGTCAAAGGCATAGGAGATGGCTTTTCTGACATGCCGATCAGCAGTGAACCCCCTCTGGTTATTCAGTTTGACCTCATAAATTTCCAGGGTGGGTGTTTCAACAATGGTAAATCCTTTATCTTTTAATTTGACCTGGACTTCGGGTGATGCCCAGTCCACCATATCAACTTCACCAAGTTCAAGGGCAATTGTTTTGTTTTCATTATCATTAATAACTTTTCGGACATAGCTCTTTAAATGCTTTTTATCCGGCCAGCCCCGCCAATAGTTTTCTACTGCTTTAAATTCATAGATGTTTCCCGGTTTCCAGTCACCGATTGTAAACGGGCCTGAACCTTCTGCATGGTCTGACAACCATGTCTGTCCGTCATCTTTCCCCGCATGTGCCTGTACTTTTTCCGGGTTGACAACAAAAAGCCACGGCAAGGTATGAAGAAAGGGACCAAAAGGTTGCAGAAGTGAAATTTTAATTGTATGCGAATCAAGTACTTTCACGCTGTTTTTGTCCATTATTCCGGAAAAAAGATTTGCCGGACCTTTATTGATCCGCAGCATCCGGTTTGCAGAGTATTTTACCGCCTCGGCGGTTACCGGTGTGTTGTCGTGAAAGACCGCATTTTTTGATAATTTAAAAATCCATTCCCTGGTATCTTTTGACACCTCATGGGATTCGGCAAGCCAGGGTATTGCCCTGGGAGGATTCCCTACATGCCTGAAAAGAGCATCATACAGGTTTTTCAAACTGCTGCTGATGGCTGAATCAAACCCGATTGCAGGGTCTATGGTGTAAAGATCAACTGCACTGCCCATGATGATCTTATCGGGTCGCATCTGGATTGACTGTGACGGGGTCTCGGGTTCAGAAGGTCCGCAATTGGCTAAGGTAAGACCCAATAGTGCCATTCCACTGATTTTACCGGACAAGCTTAAAAATGTTCTTCGATCCATGGCGGTCATAAAGCCGGTTGCTGGATCGTCAATTTTGTTTTTTCCAAACCCTTTGTGGTGAAAGTTTTTTTTTGTCATTACGGCACCGGCTCCTTTTCTTTCATCTATACAATTAAACCAATGATTCCACAATTAATATAGAATATAAACACCCAGCAACGTTTCAACCTGCCATGTCCCGGCTTTTTCTTTAAAAAAGGCCCATCAAAGTCAAAAACAAAGAGGATAATGCCGCTAAACCCTTTTTATATGATAGTACGAAAAAATCAGATGCTTTTCCAGAACTTTCTCATTCCTAAATTTTTAAATGGGAATTGCTTTTTGGTGTTTAAAACTTATCCCCTGGTCATGGGAACAAAAGGGTGTGGCCTGCTTCTTTTTTTTTAGTGGATCAGTCTTTGAAAATGCTAAGAATGGCCAAATCAAGATTAATCAAACAAAATGGTAGCGTGCCGGACCACCTGATTTTCTTACACTCCGATGCTCTCCTGCTTCCATTTCAAGAAAACGCATTCACGACAATTCTGTCCGAGAATCTGCTTCACTGCCTCAGTGACACAAGCATCCTATTGAAACAATTAAAAACCATCCTATCAAAGAACGGCAAAATATATTTTACAACGCTGGTCAAAAACAATCGCTTTGCCGACAAATATCTTGAGGCGTTAGCAAAAAGCGGCAAGCTGATTTCAAGAACATTGGCTGACCACAAAGAAATTTTTGAACAGGTTGGCCTGGCTGCAAAATGCGAAACAATGGGCAGCATCCTATTGATCCAGTCTGTCATATCTTGAGGGATGTATCACGCAGGCTTGCAGAAGGCACACAATTAAAGGCGTCTTTGTTTGTAGTGTTCATTGAGTATCCGTTTTTGCTGTTTTTAGGTTCAGCAAAGTGCCTTTCTTCATTCAAATATCCCGGGCTTACGATCTATGACTTTACATATAAAATCATATGATCTATTATTGGTTGCATGGATTTCTCAATATAATTTTCCAGGAGATATTTCATCATTTTTATTCAAAATTCTACAGTAAAAAAGGAGATAATACGTCAATCATAACAATTTCCAGAGGCTCTTACAGCAAGGGGAAAGAAGTTGCTGAAAAACTGGCCTCAAAATTAGGCTATGAATGCATTTCCCGTGATATTCTTCTGGAAACTTCTGCTCAATTCAACATCCCTGAAATCAAGCTCATTAGAGCTCTTCACGATGCCCCGACGATTCTGGGTCGATTCCATGACGGCAAAAAACAGTATGTCAGCTATATCCGGTCTGCACTCCTGCAGCATATGCTCAAGGATAATATTGTATATCACGGTCTGGCCGGGCACTATTTTCTTCAGGATATTCCCCATGTCCTCAAAATCAGAATCATAGCGGATATGGAGGATCGGGTAAAAGAAGAAATGAACAGAGCAGACATTTCAGCTAAAGATGCATTGTATCTTCTGCAAAAAGATGATGATGAACGCAGAAAATGGGGGCTGCACCTGTATGGAATAGGCTCCCTTTGATCTTGCCGTCTGTCAAATGAAAAATATTGACGGCATCAAAATTTTTGACAGGGTTATTCTCTTTTGCAGTGATCAAGAAGTTCCCGCACCTTTGAGACCAGTTCTTTTAGCAGAATGGGTTTGTTTATATACCCTTTTATTCCAAACGATTTTGCTTTTTCTTCGTTTACCTGTTCGCTGAAACCAGTGCAAATAAGGATGGGTATATTTTTACGGATTTCCAGCATCTTTCGGGACAACTCGGTGCCCAGCATCACTGGCATGGTCATATCCGTGATCACCAGATCAAATTTTTCAGGGTTTGCCTGAAACACTTCCAATGCATTGGTACTGCTTGTTTTTCCAGTAACCGTATAACCAAATCGTTCAAGAAGGCGAACCCCTAACTTGACGACGGACTCCTCATCATCAACAAACAGAATACGTTCATCCCCGGATTTGTCTGCTAAATCCTCTGTTCCATGGACAAGAAGTTCTCTTCTTGAGGTTATCGGCAAAAAAATAGTAACTTTGGTGCCTTTGCCCGGCCAGGTTTGAATATCAATGGCGCCTTTATAACTTTTAACAATCCCATGGGTCACTGACAACCCTAACCCTGAACCTTTTCCCTGTTTTTTTGTCGTAAAGTACGGGTCAAAAATGTTACTCATTATCTCAACAGGAATTCCTGTTCCTGTATCACTGATAGCTAAACAGCAGTACTCACCAGCTGGTAAATCAAATTTCGGATCTGGTCTACTGTGATTTAACGTTATGCTTAGAATCCCCCCCTTCCCTTCCATGGCATGATATGCATTGGTGCAAACGTTCATTATAACTTCATGAATTTCCGTTGAATTGGCAAAAATATAAATTTCAGTATTAACAAAATCTTTTTGAATTTCTATGTTAGAAGGGATAATGGATCTTAACAGCTTTAATGTTTCCTGGATAAGTGACTGAAACGGCAGCACTTTTAGTTCAAGGTCCTTCTGACTGCTGAATGAAAGGATTTGTTTGACCAGATCGCGTGCCCGCTTGGCACCCTGCAGGATATCATCAAGGTTTTCCTGTACGGGATGATCCTTGGGCAAATCTTCAATTGACATCTCTGCAAACCCGATAATGGGATATAAAATATTATTAAAATCATGGGCAATTCCACCGGCAAGCGTGCCAATGGCTTCAATTTTCCGGGCGTGTTGAAGCTGTTGTTCAAGTTGCTGCTTTTCAAGTTCTGCATTTTTTTGCCGGGTAATATCCTGTATGACACCTGTAACCTTGCATGAGGCTCCGGAATCATCTTTTTGGATCTCGGCGATGGATCGGATAATTTTCTTTTTTGACCCGTCAAACGGTTGAATTTCAAATTCAAGGTCATATGGCGTGTTGTTTTCAATCAGGTCAATAAGCGCCTGGTGGACCCTTTCCCGCTCAGGGATGCAGTTTTCAACCTCATCTGTCGTAAAATCTTCGCTTTTCAGGTCAAACCCATAAATCCTCCTTGCTTCATCCGACCCCCAGAAATTCTGAGTCTTCAGGTCATATTCCCAGTTGCCCACCTTTCCCAGGTGTTGGGCTTTCTTATACCGTTGTTCATTTTCCTTGAGAGCATACTCAGCTTTCTTGCGGTCTGTAATGTCCTGTAATGTGCCAAATAACTTGACACACTTCCCGTTTCTGTGCTCGGCGCGCCCCATTGCGCGGCACCATTTAATATTCCCTTTGGCTGTCATGAACCGGGCTTCGAAATCCATGGGTTTATCCGCCTCAATTAATGCTGTCATGGCGTCATTGACAAGAGCGCGGTATTCAGGAAGATAGTAATCAAGGTGTTCATCCGGGCCGGGAATGGGATGATGGGTCTCAATCTCGACAACATCATATGTGCCCCTTGTCCATTTGGCTTTCCGGGTAGTCAGATCCATTTCCCATCCGCCGATCTTTGCGATTTTGCCGACATCATTCAGCAGTTTTTCCCTGTCCCGCAGAACATCTTCAATTTTTCTTCGGAACTCCACTTCTGCTTTAAGGCGCTTGTTCCAGAGTAAAACAACCAGAACAAACAGCAATAAAACCCCTGCAACGCCCGCAACCCACCTTAATACATAGGCTTTGTTTATACCGTATTCATATCTGATGGAAAGCCACTTATTGCGAATGGCTGCATGTTCCTCCGAAGTCATGGAAGCAAGGGTCTTGTTTATGATACCCGCCAGTTCAGGCCAGTCACTGCGGATTGCCATGGCCTGATTATGATTATCAAATGACGTGGGGGCTGCAACCTTTATGTTTGTATATCCGTTGGTCTGTATCGTATACGTGGTGGATAAGAGATTACCGATGTAGGCATCAGCCAATCCTGTTGATAGATCTTTAATCGGTATTTCAGCATAGTTTTCCAAACTGGCTGAAACAACCTTGAGGTGAATTCCAGGGTAGTCTTGTTTCAGCTTCTGGTGCATGACAAATCCTTGTTCCACTGATACGGTTTTTCCGTTCAAATCATCTATTGAACCGATGAAATCTGAATCTGTCCGGGTGAAGATCACCCATGGCGCAAAAATATACTCTTCTGTAAAAATCATGTCTTTTTTACGATCTTCGGTAATTTTTGCGGTGGGGACCATGTCCACAATTTTATGCTGTTTTATATAGTCAAGGGCCTGAGGCCAGGTGACTTCAAATTCGCTGACATACTTGACTTTAATATTGTTACGCTTGAATATCTGTGTCAAATATTCTATTGCGATTCCCCGGGTTTCCCCCCGGGTTAACATAAATGGCGGAGAGTTGCCTATCCTGACCCGGACGATATGATTTTCATTTATCCAGGCGATTTCTTCAGGGCTGAGCTGAAATTTTGAATCGCCGGCCAGACAGGGAGTTGTAAAAAGGATAATAGCCATAAACATCAGATGAATTAGACTGTTTCGAATCATTTTTCAGGTAATAATTTTTTTAAGGGTTAACGGTTATTAAGACTTCCACGAGACCGCATGCTTTAGTTGTTATGGTTAACAATCAAAATAAATGCATTTTTTTACACTGACAAACATCATGATATAATTACGGTATTTGTTGGATATTATACTGTTTTACAGATCCAAGTCAAAGCATTTCAACCATCAACGGCTCTTTTACACGAACCGAACCGGTCACCCTGTTTTTTTTTAAATTTCAATCTCCATGGCTGAATACAGAACTTTTTTCAACTCATCCTTTGAGTAGGGTTTGTGCAAAAAGGCATGGGGCTTTTCTGAGTCATCCCGGTCCATGGCCTGGGCTTCTTCGTAACCGCTGGCCAGAATCACCGGGAGAGCCGGTTGAATCTTACGCAAAATCCTAAGGATTTCCCAGCCGTCCATGCCGGGCATGGTAAGATCGGTGATCACACATCGAATCATGTCCTGATGTTGCCTAAACAGTTCCAGGGCCTGGGTTCCGTCTGATGCTGAAAGGACTGAAAACCCCAGGCGGGCGATCATTTTTTCAGCCATTTTACGCACAAGGTCCTGGTCTTCCACCAGCAGGACAGTGCTGCCGTCTTTGATCTTTTCAGACATAGTTGTCATTTCAGACGGCTGGGGAATCTTATCTGAAACCAGGGGTAAATATATGCGAAAGGCACTCCCATGTTCCTTTCTGGTTTCAACGCTGATCACACCCTTCCATGCCTTTATGGTCCCCAGAACCACGGCCAGGCCCAACCCCCGCCCGGTGAACTTGTTGGTAAAAAAGGGATCGAAAATTTTGTTCATATCCTGCTGAGATATGCCACACCCGGTATCCGTCACTTCAAGACAGGCGTAATGATCAGCATCCGGTTTCCAATCAATGGGCGAGATGTGATTTTTGGGGATATCAGATGCCGGCATGGTTCTTGTCGCCAATTTAATCTTACCATTATGGCTGCCAATGGCTTCCACACCATTGGCGATAAGATGGGTTAGAATCTGTCGAACCTGATTTGCATTAGCTTCAATGATCGGGCCTTTGGCCATAAAATCGGTTTCAAGGGTAATGCATTCTGGCAGGGCATCCTGGAGCAGTGATAAATTTTGGCGGCAGACCTCGGAAAGATCAAGGTCTTCTGGTTTTCCCGTGCCTTGGCCAAGACAGGTCAGCATCAACCCACTGACTTCCGATAGCCGATGGGCCGCCATCATGGATTCTATCATGAATTCACGGGTAACTGCATCACCCGGTATGTTCTCCAGGGCTAATTCCAGATTGCCCAGGATTACACTGAGATGATTATTGAAGTGATGGGCTATGGCTCCGGCCATTCGACCCAGGCTCTCCGCCTTCCTGAGCTGCCAGAGTCGGGTCTCAAGCAGTTCTTTCTCCTTTTCTGCATGCCTTTGGTCGGTGGTATCTATGATAAAACCTTCAAATCCTGCCACCTGGCCGCCCTGCACGACCGGATGAGCAGAAAATGTATGGTATCCGACTGAACCATCTTTATAACAGCGGGATAATTCACCAGTGGGTATAGAATGGCCGGAAAGCAGTGTCTCTACATTCTGCTGCGCTTTCTTAAGATCGGTTTTTACCTGAGTCTGTGTAAAAGGTTGTCCGATAATATCATCCGGGGAATCATACCCATGCATTTTTGCCCATGCCCTGTTCACACGTTGGAATTTCCCTTCTTTATCAATAAAAAAATAACCTGCAGTTGTATTTTCCACAATCCCCCTGAACCGTTCTTCAGCTTCTGACAGGGATCTGTTCAGTTTAAGAATTGACACATATCTCCAGACCGAAAGGCCGGCAATGGCCAAGCCTAAGACAATGCTCATCCAGACTATAACCCGGGTTACATTCCAGAAAGGGTCGGGCCTGCCATACCATTTTTCGTAAATCAATTGATAGTCACGCGTTTTGATAAGCTGCCTGACGGCGAAATCAAGTTTTTGAAATAATTCCGGGTTGCCTTTTGGGAGTGCAATGCCGCGCTTGATTTCCTGAAGCGGTCTGCCGATAATTTTAATGTTGTCTTTAAGACCGGACCGCCTGGCAAGATTTATAATTACCGGCTCAGGATAGACCAGGGCATCAATATCTCCTGATATTAAAGCCATGAAGACTTCTTCCATGGAATCGAAAATCTGAAGATCTGAATGGCCCTGGTTTTTCATGAGAGCAAGACCTTGATTTGACCTGACAACGCCTATTTTCCTGTTGTCAAGATCGTTCACAGCGTTAATGTCAACTGAATTTTTGCGGACAAATATACTGATGCGAAACGTTTCATAGGGGGTGGTGAAATCATATAACCCCAGCCGTTCGTCAGTCATCCCCATATTGGGTGCCAGGTCTGCCTGGTTGTTTCTGAGGGCTTCAAAGGCATCCGGCCAGGTGTCGTATACGGCATAACAAACCTTAAGGCCACTTTGCTGAGCAACTTTGTCCATGATGTCAATGGCAAATCCGACCGGTTCACCGGTTTTTTTGTCAATATCATATTGGGGCTGCCAGTTGCGTAAAGCGATAGCAATCAGTTCCCTGGGGGTGTTTTCAGCAGGAAAAACATCTGACGAATGGATATAAATGGATATAAAAATAATGCTTAAAAATATGGCACTAAACCGGTTTGTCATGGGAACCATCCATTAATAAAAAAGCCTTGTCTGGATCGGTTGCGTATCTTATTTTCATAGCACTGCCCTATATAGTATTCAATATTCATTTGAGAAAAGCAGTGTGGCAGTGTTATTTTTAGGATTCAGGAATAACTGCAGCCTCTGAGCCTTTTTATACATAATTCAATGGAAAATACAATATATTAATTTTTATGATAATCAGGACAAGTCCT
Source organism: Pseudomonadota bacterium (assembly GCA_018821715.1). Classification (GTDB taxonomy): domain Bacteria; phylum Desulfobacterota; class Desulfobacteria; order Desulfobacterales; family Desulfobacteraceae; genus Desulfobacula. The sequence goes on from JAHJLN010000304.1 coordinate 16,848, forward strand.
GGCCCTTTAGGAGTCACTGGCTGTTTGATACGGTTATTCATGACTGGGGAAGACGGTTCGACATAGCCGCAGGCGTTCTGTGGGTGATTTTTTTTATGTTATTTTTTATCCAAAAGAATGGAGGCATCATATTTAATGGACTGCTTTTCACCCATTTTTATGCCACTGGAACCAGGACCGTCAGAGGGCTTGAGGCCATTACCCTGTTCCTTCCTCCGACACCGGGCCGTTCCGTTGCAAAACGCCCGGATAACGGTCACATGTACAGCCTTGGCAAAGAAAGCAAAATCTTTGGGATCTGCCGCAGTCTTTGCCAGCCTTGTCCTTGTTGTCCTTACCTGGGGGTTGATCCTTATTTAACATGGGGGATTAATAAAAAGACAATTCAAAAGGATTGATTCACGATCAGCAACAACTGGTTCATTTGCACCAGTTTTGGTTGGTGCAAATGAACCAGTTTTAATCCTTATTTCATATGAATCAAAACTGGTGCATTTGCAATCTATTGATTTAAAAGATTAAAACAAAAACACAGTTCATGGGCATACTTGTTGCTTTATTTTATGATTGCCCGAATTTAAGGAGCGTATGGATAACGAATTCAGGGAACATAATTCAACCGACCCGAATAAGCCGGAAGAAACCGGTTCATTTGGGTCGGTTGGGGCAATTGGGGTGACGCTAAAAATAGGCAAAAAGGGGCCTGAAATCAATAAACAGTGCCAACAAAAAAGGAGGTTCGGTCTTATGTTTAAAAAATGTCTCTGGCTGTTAATCATTGTCTGCCTGGCCGTGCCGGTATCTGCAGAAGAGCGGCGCAAACCTGTTCCCATAGAAGGAAAAAACATATTACCGTTACGCGTTCTGGCCAGGCCATTTTCTCATATCTACAATATCCAGGATATAAACAGCGGTACTGTTAAAGATAATGTTCCCGCTTTTCAGCCTTATTATGTATACACCCGGCCAAGTGCAGAAGATCTGGAGCTGCAGGACGGCTGGTATGAAGTTGGTGCCGATAACCGTGGCAATGTGCTGGGCTGGATGCAGGCAAAAGACGTTTTTGAGTGGAAGCAAACCATGTGTCTTGCCTATACTCACCCGGAAGGCCGTAAGCCGGTACTGATGTTTGCCAGGCGTGAACCTCTGGCACAGATAGTTCAAAAAGATGCCGACACCCGCCTGACCGAGGTGGGCAAGCTTTATAATGCCATAGAAACAAAACAAATACCAGAGGACTTCCCCATCCGGTCGGTAGAGCCCAAGCAGGCAATAGATATCTCCAGCCAATTCTATTTGTTGCCGATTTTGTCCTTTGAAGAAATGGAGATTGAGGGGCGAGAGGGAAGGCTTTTGCAGATTGCCGCTGCTACTGCCGGTGGATCGAATGCCAGAGAATCGACAGATATCAGCCAGAATAAAGGATATCTGGAACAAGCCAATCAGAATGCAGCGGATGTGAATGCCGGGGTCTTGACTGCCATGAAAATTGACGTGGTCTTTGTTTCCGATACCACAGTTTCCATGCGTCCCTATATTCAAGCGACGTTGGATGTGATCCGGCAGGTCGCCCGGGACTTGAGTTCAGACCCGGCCACTGCTCAAAGCTTGCGATTCGGGGTATGGGGGTATCGCGACCCTGTAGATAAAATCCCCAATATCGGCTATACGACCTATAATTACACCCCGGCACTTTTGCCGGCAAATGAGTTTGTTGATGTGCTTTCCCAGGTGGATGTGACCCAGGTAGACAGTGATGACTATGCCGAAGATGTTTTCAGCGGTGTAAATGACGCGATCAGCCAAACCGCCTGGACTGACGGCGCCATCCGTATCATTGTCCTGTTGGGTGATGCTCCGGGCCATGAAATCGGCCACAAATACAATGCATCCGGCCATTCCACCCAAACCCTGCGAGTTCTTTGTGATGATGCCTCTATCTACCTGTATGCCATGCATGTAAAAGCCCCCCGGGCAGTAAAGTATCACGAACCCGCTGCAATGCAGTTCATGGAATTGAGCGCCAACCCGGGTATGCAGGGCGGAAGTGCTTACTACTCCATCAGTTCTGAAGATATGCCGGGGTTTACGCAGGTCGCTTCAGACATAACCTATGCCCTGACAACCATGCTCAGGACAGTCAAGCAGGGGAACATCGGTCAAAGCCTGAATACACCGGCAGGCCCAGGCTCTGCTCCCGGTGGTTACCAGAGTGAAGAATCGGCTCTCACGGATCCGCCACCGACAGAAACGATTAATGGTGACTGGAACATCAGTGCAAACGGTCATAAGGGTGTTCTTCATATTGAACCGGGAAAACTCACCCTTTTTCTGGGCGGGGAACTGGAAACCATGACACAGACTTCCTTTGATGGCAGCACGCTTATTTTTACCCGGCCCAGTGTCTGCTGCACACAGGTGTATACAGGCACGCTACAAACAAAGCCGGAAGGCGGCCGAAACTTTGAGGGAACCTTTACCCAGGATGGAACAAGCCAGGTGTTTAAATGGTTTTCAGATTTTGATAAACCTGTAGAAGAAGCCGCTGGAAAGGACACTGAAACCGCACCAAAAACCGACACCGGCACCCGGGTTGCGCCAGAAGGAAACGCAGCCACAGAAGTTGAACCCACGGCCCAGGATCTGGCCTTCCAGATGGTCAAAGCCGCAATGGTCGAATGGATTGGGAAGCAGGCCGGTGCCCAGGCCCCCAGGGATATCGTTGCCTATGCCACAGACAAAGACCTGCTGGATCCTGCGATCCAGGCCATGGAGGTCAGGCTTTTGATCAACAAGCGCCAGCTGGATTCCCTGAACACCATATTAAAAGAGGTCATGGCAGCAGGACGCAGGGGCCAGATCGGGGGCGAAGACTTTTTCAGTGCACTTCAAGCCACATCTGCGGCCGCATCCCGTGACCCCAACCTGATCAAAAATGCCAAAAACATGGCAGCCACCGGCCTTATTCCAGAATTTCTTTCAGGCCTGCCCTACAAGAGCAGCCTGATGAGCATGAACAACGATTTGTGGATGAGCTGGTCCGTGGATGAGCAGGATGAGTTTTTAAATGAACTGGAAGCCAAGATGCAGGCATATCAATCCATTCATGACAGACCGGAAGGCTGGGTTGCCCTGAGTCCTGAAGATGATCCGGATGAACATGTATACCCGGTAAGCCTGGAACTGCTTCCTTAAGTGCCGTTAACCATGACCAAAACAGAGCATGTTCTTCACATTGACCAGCTCAAGCACACACGCTCCCAGGCCGGGGTTCATTTTCAGCTGATTGTGCCCAAGATGGATCTGGCCCCGGGGCAGTTTGCAGCATTGGTCGGCCCCAGCGGATGCGGCAAATCCACGCTTTTGGATATTCTGGGCCTGGTACTGAAGCCGCAGAAGATAGAGCGTTTCAGCATCACAGGCACAAAAGGGCAGATTGATTTAACCGACCTGACCCCGTCAGGCCGGGCTGCTGTCCGCAGCAGACACATTGGCTATGTGCTTCAGACCGGAGGACTGCTGCCGTTTTTAACGGTCCGCCGGAACATTGCCCTGCCCCTGCGCCTGAACCGGCAGAAAGACCTTGGCCCGGTTGAAGCCATGGCCCGGATCCTGGGCATAGAGGAACAACTGGATAAGCTGCCAAGCTTTCTGTCCGGCGGCCAGCGTCAACGGGTGGCCATAGCAAGAGCCCTGGTTCATAAACCCAAAATTGTACTGGCAGACGAACCCACTGCGGCCGTGGACGAACTGACCGCCATCGAAATCCGGGATCAGTTCCGGGCGCTTTCCAGAAAATTCGGCACCACCACCATCATGGTCACCCATGACCGGTCGTTGCTCCGGGGTCAGGTGGATCGAATCTTCACCTTTAACCTGGAGCGCAGAACCAGTGAACTGACAACCGCTACCCTTCAGGAGGTGGAAAGCCTATGAGCGGGCAAAGATCCATAGGGCTGGTTGCAGGGCTGGCATGGGCGGACCTGAAGCACGAATGGATACTCAGCCTGTGCCTTTTCCTGGCCGTTGCAGCCGTGGTCGGGCCTCTTTTACTGCTCTTCGGCCTTAAAAACGGCACCATGGAAACCTTGCGGTTCCGCCTGTTGCAGGACCCCCGGAACCGTGAAATCCGACCCATGGTCAGCCGCTCTTTTACCCCTGAATGGCTCAATACCCTTCGGGATGATCCCAAGGTCGCCTTTTTGGTGCCAACCACCCGCAGCATCTCTGCCAGTGTGGAACTTAAATCCGACACAGACAAACTCACCCTGGAAGCCCAGCCCAGCGCCGATGGCGACCCGCTTTTAATAGAGAACAATGCAATACCTCCCAAGGAGAGCCAGTGTGTCCTGTCTAATGAAGCCGCGCACAAGCTTGCAGCAAAAGCCGGGGATGAACTGGAACTGACAGTCAAACGCCTGAAGGGCAGCCAATATGAACTGGGCCACACCACCCTGACGGTGGCGGGGGTGGTGGATTCAAGGGCCACCAGCCAGGAAATGGTTTACTTTCATCTGTCTCTTTTAGAAAACATTGAACGGTTTAAAGACGGCCAGGCTGTTCCGGAACTGGGGTGGGAGGGATCTGTCCCTTTGGCCGAACCTGTGTTTGATGGTGTGGTAGTGGGTCTGGATACCCCCATAAACCCTGTGCTGAAAGTCGGACTGACATCCGGTACGGGGTTAAGCAAACTGGAAGGACTGGCAGACGATCAGCAGCTGCCCCGCCTTGGCTATGAATTAAAAAATAAAAAATATGTATATCTGATCAGCACAAAGCGTGCCCTGGGGCAGGAGGTTTTAACCACGGTTCAACGCCGCCTGCGGGGCAAAAAGGCCCTGGTGCTGCCATGGGTGAAACCCATGGAGATTCAACTGGGAGAAGCCTTAAAGCTTTCTCTTTTTGCATTACCCCAAGCAGATGGCTTAAATACCCCCTGGGCCGGTGAAATACCCATGGGTTCTAAATGGCGGCAGATTATTCTGCCACAGGACATTCTCCTGAAACCGGACAGCCAATTAAAACTCTTGGGAGAATCTTCTCTCAGCGTTACGGTTAAGCCGGTTGATGCCCTGTTTTCCAAAGGACATTTTGCCCAGGTTCCGCCGCAACTTGCAGGAATGCTGAACCTGAGCCTCAGACGCGAGATCACCTGGCTGCCCCAAGAAGACCAGTTCATTTTAAAACGCAGAGGCTATGCCGCGTTCAGGCTGTATGCCGGAACCCTGGATGATGTGGCACCCCTGAAGCTGAAACTGGAAGCCCAGGGCATTCCCGTTCATACAGAGGCTGAAAGGATCAGAGATATTCAGGAGCTGGACAAACACCTGGGCATGATCTTCTGGCTTATCGCCCTGGGCGGTCTTCTGGGCGGAGCTGGATCTTTAACGGCGAGCCTGTATGCCTCTGTGGAGCGAAAACGCCGCGATCTCGGGGTCCTGGGGCTTATTGGCTTCAACCAGGGAGGTCTTTTGTGTTTTCCCCTTTACCAGGCCCTTTTTCTGACTCTGGGCGGGTTAGGCCTGGCCTTTGGATTCTATACAGGCATGGCAGTTTTAATCAACCAGCTTTTTTCCTCTCAACTGGCATCAGGCGAAAGCCTTTGCCGCTTGGGGGTTGACCACCTGATTTCTGCGGCATCCGGGGTCATCGTTTTGGGACAATTAGCTGCCGCACTTGCAGCCTGGCGAGTGATCTCCATTGATCCGGCCGAGGCCTTAAGGGATGAATAATGATCAAATACCGATTCCAACTGCTTTTCTTCATACTGACCCTTTTTCTGGTGCTGCCGGTTTATGCCGACAAAATCCCGGACAATCCAGTTCCTGACAAAGATGATTTTATCCTGCCCCTGCCCAATAATCGTCAAATGGTCTTCAGGCAGGTCTTCATCGGTCAGGGAGAAGCCCCTTTTGCCCAGCGCAGCTTCCGCATGGGAGATCCGGACGGCGGTTTCAAGGAACACCCCACCGAGGTAAGCTTAAGCGGTTCTTTTCTGGGACAGGGTAAATCCGGTAAAGACTGGTTTTATTATATGGCCAAGTATGAGGTCAATCAAGGGCAATGGGCTGCTGTCATGGGCTTGCCGGCTCCGGATAAACAAACAGACGACAAACCGGTCAACAGCATCACATGGTTTGATGCCCAGCAGTTTTCAGACAGATTAAACCAGTGGCTGTTTGCCAATGCCCTGGATCAACTACCCAAATCAGGTGCCAGCCCAGGCTTTGTGCGGTTACCCTCCGAAGCTGAGTGGGAGTTTGCCGCCCGTGGCGGTGCCATGGTTTCGGCAGATGCCTTTGACCGCCGGGTGCCCTATAATGAAACGCTCAGCAACTGCGAATGGTTTAACGGGCCCAAATCCAGCCATGGCAAACTCAAGTCCATCGGCCGCCTCAATCCCAATCCACTGGGGCTTCACGATATGCTGGGCAATGTGTCTGAGATGACCTGTGGCCTGTACATGATAGAATACTACCAGGGACGGCCGGGCGGATTTGTTTCCAGGGGCGGACACTTTCTTACCTCTGAGAACAAACTGCGCTCCAGCCTGCGCATCGAAGAGCCTTTCTATATTACAGGGGGCAGCGCCCCTCCCAAACCCAACAAAAAAGAGACCATGGGCCTGCGTCTTGTCCTGACAGCCGTGGTGTTTAGCGACCGAACGGCAGCCCAGACTTATGCCGATGCCTGGGATGCATATCGATCCGGTGCAGGCGCTGTTACCCCGGCTGCGGTAAGCACAGCCCCGACCAGCGAGAAAAGCAAGGTCAACATTGACCAGGCCTCACAGTATCTGGAACGCCTGGAAAAAATGGCCGGCAATGATCCTGCGATGCAGCAGGAGCTGGGCAGGTTGAAAAGTGTGATGGCAGATGTTCAGTTCATTCAGGCCAAAGCGGATGAGCAGACAGCCTATGCCTGGTTTAAAATAGCAGCGGAACGGGGATTTTTTGTCCACCTGGAAAGCAAAAAACTGCCAACGGTGCACCAGTTGATCGAAGCGGCAAAGGCTGGAAAACGGGAGGCCATGATAGAAAAACTTCAAACCCGTCTGACTGAGATAGAGGCCAACATCAGCCAGGCCATGGAAAACTATTCTGTTTCATTGCGTCAGCTGGAGACCCTGGGGCTGGAGGCCCGGCAAATTGCCGAGACCCGGTATCTTAAATTCCTTCTGGAAAACGATGCGGCCCAACAGGTACGCGCTGCCAAACTGGTTGCAAAGCACCTTCAAACTTTAACAAAAACAAAACGTACTGCCCCCCAAGAGTGGCAAAAAGAATTAAGCACATTAGGTATATAAGGAGGTTTTTTTGAAAAAGATTAGAAAAATAGTGGTGCTGGGTGCCCTGTTTACGCTGTTATGTCTGGTTCCGGTGTATGCCGTAGAGCAGGGCGAACCCCAGGATACCTTAAGCCTGAAAGAAATCCCTTTTTTTGAATATGATCTGAAACAAAAAACAGGGCCGGAGAAATATGAGCTTAAGCTGCCTGTGGCCGTGGAAACCGAAGGCCTGAGAGGTCCCTTGCCCTTAGATAACCCTGTGGCAGTCTATTTCTGGGAAAAATTTAAAGATTCAGGCATAAAAAGGGAAATGGAATACAGCCCAAGTGCGGCAAAAAATTATCAAACCCCATACATGCGGATTGTTGCTGTGCAAAGTGTGGGCACCCCTGTAAAAATAAAGATCCTGGCCCCTGAACTGGAAGAAATAACCATGCCCCTGGCAGGCAGTGGGGGAAAGTCCGGCAACGTCAGATACCGGACGATCAAACGAATTTTCAGTATAAGATTCCTTGACCAGGAAGGTGAAATGACCCTTGCTGAAGATAAGGAAAAGATCAAGCTGGTTGAAAAAATGGACACGCTGGAGATCAGCTGGATCCCTTCCCTGGTTGAAGAAAGACGCGGTCCAAAGCTGACCGCCCCGATTGTTTTAGAAATTAATTTACATTATGAAATAAGACTTGAATCTATTTTAGACGGTAAATACCTGGGTGGATTTTTCCAGGAGGGATGGGTGGAAAGACGGGTGGCCTGGATAGCCATGCCGGTGTGCGGACAGGAATTTGGGGAAGATGATGAACCCATTGTCTGTCCGGCCGGTATTGCCAAGGGCCCCTCATGGCAGGAATACAGCCTGGGGCCGGTCAGTCTTCAGGTTCCCGATAACTGGGAGAGCGAAATCAGAGACGGAAATGGAAAATTCGAACTGGGAGACGAACTGGCCGGTATCACAGTTGTCCGGGCAGAAGGAGGTGAAGAGCAGATCCAGTATATGAAAGAGCTGACTCAAGAAAATATCGTGATCAGCGGATTGAATGCTGTGAAATATACCGGTCTGGTCAAGGACGGCAACGTAAAGGCAAGGTTGATTCTCTTTAAGGACAAACCCTCTGATGACAAGGTACTTGGCATCGCAGCCGTTGTGAAAAATGACAAGTATACAGATATTCTTGAAGCATCGTTAGGGTCTATAACAATAGATAACGGGACAGCACAACCCCCCGGCATAGCTGCTATGCCCACACCCCACATACCGGAACTTGCAGATCTTGGCAAAGGGGATTACAGCTATGCTTCCGACAATATCCCCCAGAAAGAATATGCCCAGGCAGAGCCGGTAACCCAAAAACCAGCCGCAGAAGAACCTGTCACAAACCAGACACCCGTAGCCCTCCCCCCTGCAACCCTGAATGCAGGAAAGGGCAGCTTGAATCTTAAAAAACTGAACAGCTTTAGCGACTTTGTCGGCCGGAATGAGGCCCTTCAGGGGAATGGCTCACCAGACAGCCAGTTAAGACTGGAGATCGAGGCACCGGGCAAAACCATCATTAGCCTTATTCTAAGAGAGACGGTATCCCAAAAAGTCATTTGGGATACCACAAACGGTAACAGCGCCTGGCTTATCGCTGTGACGAAAAAAAATAAACCGGTTAATAATACAGATGGTTCTTTGGGGTATAAACTGGGCGCAGGCAAAGAAAAACTGGATTTGTGGCTGCAGGACAACCATACCATCGCTGCTGGGAAAAAGGAACTGGAGCTTGTTTTAGGCTTTGATAATAATGAATCTCTTATTCTTCCCCTTGAAAGATAAGACCAGGAAAGATAAGACCAATAGAAAAAGGAGTATGAATATGTCTCGTATGTTTCGTTGTATTGCAATGGTGTTGGTGTTGGCCATGTGTGTTATGTCAGTGGGGTGCGTCACCACCGGCACTACTGAGGACAGCAAGAGAACCAAAAACGAGGGTGCCGCAGTCGGTGTCGGGACCGGAGCCGTGTTGGGCGGTCTGATTGGTGCGCTGGTGGGTGGGGATTCCAAAGGTGCCCTGATTGGCGCAGCTATCGGTGCTGCCGCAGGTGGTGTAGCTGGGTATGCCTACGGCGACCATGTGGCCTCCAAAAAGGCTGAATACGCCAAAGAAGAAGACTGGCTGGATCAATGCATTGCCAGCGCTCAAAAAGTCAATCAGGATACCATCGCTTATAATGAAAAAATTCGCAGTGATATTGCCCTTCTGGATACCAAAACCAAAAAACTGCAGCAGCAGTACGCTGCCAAACAGGCCAGCAAACAGACCTTGCTGGCCCAGAAAAAAAACATCGATGCTGCCATAAAAGTAACCGGTGAAAAACTGGACCGGGCAAAGTTTGAGCTGGACTCCCAGAAGCAGGCGGTGGCTCAGGTCGGGAAAAAAGAGGCCACTGGCCAATCCAAAGCACTGGATGCTGAGATCGCAAAGCTGGAAAGCCTTATCTCCGAACTGGAACAGCACAGCCAGGATCTGGCCGGTCTGTCCAGCCGCATGTCTGTTTAATGAAGGAGATTTTTGTCATGAAATCCATCATACCCATTGCAGGCTGCCTGCTCATGCTTTTAAGCCTTGGGGCCTGTGTCTCTTCCACCGAGACCGATCCCCGCAAAGGCGGTCTTTTCGGCTACAACCCTGCGGCCTACGAAAAACGCATTGAAGAAAGAAAGACCAAACTTGCCGCCACTGAGGCTGATACCCAGAAAGCAAAACAGGAAAGTCAGCAGCTGGAATCAAGCAAACAGGAAAAACAGACCCGGCACGAGGCGCTGAAAACCAAACTGGCTGCACTGTATTCTGAAAGCGGCAAACTGGAAAACCAGTTGAAAAAAACCAAAACAGCCAATGCCTCCCAGAACCAGGCGTTAAAACGACTGCAGGATGGGGCGGCAGCCCTGAAAGCCGATACGATAAAAACCAATAATTCCGATGCCTCTGATGCCGCCAAGCAGGCCCGGATCGAACAATTGCAAAAGCGTATGGATGAACTCTTGAAAGAGGCAGAGGCTTTAAGCTCTTTATAGGTATATGCGACTTATTTTTATAATTCTTACGGGTTTAATCCTGTGGTCGGCCCTGCCCGGGCCGGCCACAGCAGAAAGCATGGCCTGGACCAATGACCAGGCCATGCTGATTTTTTTTGAAGCCGTGACCCAGATCAAAAAACACGGACTTGACCCGTCTGATGCAGGCCGGATTACCACAGCAGCCATAAAGGCATACATGAACCGCCATGACCCTTATGGTGATTATTTATCCCCTGCAGAATACCGTCAGTGGAAACAGGCCCAGCGATACAGTTACCACGGTATAGGTATGGAAATCATAGAACGGAACAGACACTTTTATTGCCTGCCAAGATTGTTGAGCCCGGCCCAAACCGCCGGTATAAAACAGGGCGATGAGCTGGTGGCAGTGGATGGGGACCCGGTCGCCGGCAGATCCATCTATTGGGTGGCAAGCCGTATCAGGGGGGAAAAAAACAGCAGTGTAACGCTGAAGGTGAACCGCGCAAACTTTCAACACGAATTTAATATAAATCGACAGCCTGTCAACGACATCTCGGCATGGCTGGACAAATCCGACAGACTTGATATCCTTTGCATTAATCATTTTTCGCCCCAGACCTTTGAAGAGATAAAAGCTGTTTTACAAAAACGCGATACAGACAGAACACTCATACTGGATCTTCGCAACAACCCGGGCGGAGACCTCTTTGCTGCGGTGGATATCGCCGGTCTGTTTCTGCCGGTTGGCAGTAAAATTTTAACCATAGAAACAAATAAAGAAAAAACTGACTACATTGCTAAAGGCCATATCTGGAAAGGTAAAACACTTGCCATATGGCAAAACGGATTTACTGCCAGTGCTTCAGAAATCTTAATCGCCGGTCTAATTGGCAATCATACAGCGGTCAGCTTTGGGTCTGCCACCTATGGGAAAGCCATGACCCAGAGTGTGATAGAACTATCCGACGGTTCTGCTCTGGTCATGAGTCGCGGCAGATTAACCGGCCCAAACAGTGACTCCTGGCAAACCAGGGGGCTTAAACCCATGTTTACAATAGATGATTCTGTCACATCCTGGACTGAAATTACTAAGAGAACCTTGGAAAAAGGGGGGGCAAAATGAAAAAAATCATGGCTGTTTCAGGGTTAATTCTGTTTTGCTTTCTGACAACCACACCCCAGGCCCGTGAGATCAGCTGGAAAAAATACGCCCTTCACCTGGTTGACGACTGGCAGGCAACAGATTTAGAAAACAATACATCTTCTGTGCTTACAATTGTGTCTGAACAACAGGGCATTTATGCAACGATCAAAATATCGGACAAACCCCTTAACAGGAAACCCGTTGCAGATTACGCGGCCTGGCTGAAAAATTATGCTGAAGAATGGACATCTTTTAAATTTTCAAACTCAAGCATGGTTGAAAAAAGCACGGTTACAGTGCTGGGCCATAAAAACTGCCCCATGGCGGCAGGGCAGAACAACGCCACTTTTATCTGTCAGTTCCTGCCCCTGGTAGATGGCTATGCCTATAGTATCATTGTGAATGCAACGCCTTATTCCGATCAAACCCTGCCGCCTTTTATTCTGTCCATGCTGGAGCGTATGGTGTTTGACCATCATGGCGGGATTGAATCCCCTGTGATCGAAACAACTGATACAAATGAGAATATCATTGATTCTACAAAAGATACCAGACAACCGCCCCCTTCTTTAGGTGAACAGTTCAGTGAATCAGAACTCAAAGCCCTGCATAGCCATGTCATCTCCGTCAGTGATTTTTTTGAAAAAGGTGACAAGCAGGGACTTGCCAATACCCTCTTGCCCGGACCACAGACAGTCATAAAAAATGCGATTGAAAACAGCAGTCCTGAAGAACTGGCCCGTTTTGGAAATGCATTGAAATCACGCCGCGTCACGGCAATGGGCAGGGATCTGGTTGAATATGAAATTATTGATGGAGCACAAAAATATGCTGTCAGTTTTATCCTCATGGATGGAAAATGGTATTTGTACCATTTCTAAATCATTGATTCTTAGACAAATAATCCAGTCACTGTGTTATACGGCAATCACTTATATATTGCTGTCGGCCTGCTTTGTTCCGCAGATTTGCGCCTATGCCAACAAGAGCGCAGGCCAGCCAGATCCAACCACCAATCGTGTGGACGGCCCCCATGGAAACATCAATTACCTGACCCTGATCCTCTATCAGGCAATGCTGAATGAAAAGCTGTCAAAAAACGATGTAAAGTTTGATCCTGTTTTCAAATATCAACTCAGGGACAACCAGGTGGGAGATTCATTACGTCCGATTGAGGGTGAAAGCATCTACCGCAGCGGATATTTTTATCCCAGCGACGCATTCAAGGACGGTGCTAAAATCGGGCCATCATATTTTTGCCTTACCGGCAACAAAACACTCAAATTCCCGGACTGGCTGATTGAAGCCGGGTTTACTGCGGATGAACCGGAAGTATGGATGGGACTTCGCCACTTCTACGATCCAACCACTGGTAACGGTCTTACTGATTTTTCACATGACTGGATTACCCAGTCCGGGAATGTCGCGGTTAACAATGTACTGGGAAGACCCGATATGGATGCCAGGACATGGGCGATGACCGGACCTGCAGATCAGAAATTTGCAGCCAATCCCTGGAGCTGGAAACAGGGAATTGAATCCATGCGAAATGCCCTGGCCCAGACCAAGTCACCTGCCCTGCGGGATGCCCAGTTTGTCATTGCCTGGCGTGCCCTGGGTGAAACCATGCATCTGCTGGCCGACATGACTGTACCGGCCCATGTCCGGAATGATTCCCATCCTGGTATTTATGAATATGCCGGAATGGCACAGGATATGTATGAACTATTTGTCACTGAAAAATTGATCAAGTCGATCTGGAATAAAACAATTGCCCAAAAGAAAATGGTTCCGGCTGTTCGCGATGCCATCAGCTGGAATCTGCTTGAAGACATGGATAAAATAGATCATCCGCCCAGCCTGTTTCTTTGCCTGGCAACCTATACCAACCGCAATTTTTTTTCCGCAGATACGGTCAGCGGCTCAGCAACGTATGACGGTCAACGCTTTGAAATTTTAAATGCCAACGGACAGAACCCTTATCCTGAACCCAAATTAGAATTACTCAACGCCAAAGCGTCAAAAGATCGAATTCTATGGCCGGAAACGATTTATTACCGGGATTTTCCCATGGGAAGCATGACCGAAGCAAATAAGATCAAACATCTTCCGATTGTTCAACTTTCCTGGGCAGCATCACAGGGGTTGTTTGAGCTGGCAAAAGGACCGGTCAGCTACAACGGGTTCACTGACAGTTTTCTTGTCAATCAGGCCATGGCAGAACATCTGCTGCCAATTGCTATTTATGCAAATACAAAATTACTTGACTGGTATCTCCCACGGCTGGAAATTGTCCTTAAAACCCTTAATATAGACCAGGCAATATTGACCGGAATTATCAAACATCATCCTTACGGGGTCCATCCCAAAGACAAACCATTGATCTTTAATTTGCCGGAAGGGGATCAATGGAGCCGGTTTCATGAGCTTTATATTGATGGGAAAAAACTGTTCTTTGATCAATACACACTTAAAATCCAGCAAAACCAGATTTTTGTTGATCTAAAAAAATTAAAAGAACTCAAATTAACGGCATCCAGTCAGGTTTCACTGGTTCTGGATATGGGAGGCATTCGTATACGTTCCGGAATCATTACGGCAGCAGAAGACTGCGGGTACTGGGTTTTATCAGACATCAAAGAAAATGACGAAAAATACAAATGGGAGGGTGAAGGCGTTAAATCTTCCCATGAACCAGGTAAAAATAAAATTAACGGACAAGTCAATATTAGTGTTCCCAAATCAGTCTCTTATTCAGTTGATTCTGAACTCTCCTGGGAATCCATGCCAAAAGTAATTCCCACGGGCGGCCGATGGGCAATCGAATACCAAGGCAAAACACAAAGCTCAGGCCAGGCGAATACAGACGAAAATGATCCGGGTTACTATCGTTCATCATATAGTGTAGTCCGGGCCTTTCCAGGACCGACCCATGGGATATTTCATATCGACTACCGGCATGACCAGGCCCTCTCCAACAAAGGGGATTGCCTGGCCGGTGGTATTATTTCAAAATCCGGCCTGGTGAGTTCCGGAAAAGGACATATCAAGCCCGGACAATCCGGAGCAAAAAAAGCAATCCTCCAGTTTTATCTGGCATCACCGACATGGCGTGACCCTTCAGACAACAGCCTGATGCGACCAGACGAGTTCTACACGCTTACAGGCGAAACCCCGGCCGGCAAACTGCGCCAGGTATATGCCTACCGGTTTGTCAAGAAACTGAACAAAAATCAGCAGCAATCGCTTGAACAGACATTATCCAGTCAGGCGTATAATGGACTTGCCAAACTGCCTAAAATTAATTTTAACTCCGGGGGAACGGCAGCATCAGTTACGGACAATGCAGCCCCTGCCGGCAATGGTGATCCAAAATTAACGACATTACACCATGTGCCAGGAACCATGAAGAAACAAGAACCCATTGTTTTCAAAGTTGATGTTGTCAATCCGCCTGAATCGGCAAGCTACACCTGGTGGATGGAAGAAGTATTTTCAAATCAGAGCAAGTCGCCGCCACAGCCAACGGCCTGGACTGGCATACCGGAAATTCGATACACATACGGCAGTTCAGGAACCTATCATTTAACGGTGTGGTTGAAAAACAAAAAAACAGGAAAGTTTGTGGCCAAACAAAGCTGGCAGATCAATATTGGCGATTGATAAGATAACCAATATCCATGGTTTGCATATCCTTGAGCCTTATAACTCGAGAATCAACTGTCTTCACAGAACTTTAGAAAAGCCGGCAGGACAGCCCCCAAAAGGATCAAAGCGCCTGCTGCAATGAACCCCAGATTAAAAAATCCTTTTTCCCCTAAAATACCGATCAGATTTGGAATCAGCCCGCCGCCGAGAAGAAACGCTATGGGTATTGTAAAAGAGACTGCAATATTGCGGGTCTCCTTTGATCCAATATGCGATAAGGCGGCAAAGGCAGGAGGGAAAAAACAGACGGCAAGAACCGGCTGGCAGAAAATGACAATTTGTATGAACCTGCCGGATAACAGTCCGATAAACAGGGTTGAAATACCGGTAAAAAACAGGTCAAAAGACAGAGTCAATTTCAACCCGAAACGATCCGACAGCCATCCCACCACAAAGGGCATTGGCAGGGTTAAAATCCTAGACATGGTAATCAGCGTATTGGCCTCAGACTGCAGCAGACCATGCTCTTTTACAAGATATAACGGCAGCATGGAATAAACTCCCAGCGTCCCGGTTACACCCAGACTGAACAGTGCAACCATCAGCCAGAAAGAAGGGGTTGCCACAAGGGGCAGAAACGATTTCAGTCTTGGGGATTCTCCTGGAAAATCCGTTACAGTGGAAAATCTAAAAAAGGAAAATCCAAACAAAACAGAAGTTGTGCCAATAACCATTAGAACACTTCTCCAGGAAAGCCATAACAGCAGTCCCTCACAGATTATCGGCGCCAGCAGAAAACTTAAATTCGGAGCAAGCTCATGAATGCCGATGGCCTTTCCCCAGTTTCGACTGGTAATCGAAGATGTCAGCATGGCGATTCCCGAGGGAAGATATAATGCGGCCGTCATGCCGACAATAAACAGTCCAAGCCGCATTCCCAACAAAGTTTGGCTCATCCCTGTACCGATAAATGCAAGTCCTGTTGCCACGGCTGAAAATACGATTGTTTTTTTATGAAAAAGCTTTGAGGAAACAAATCCTGAACATAATAATGAGATAAAATACCCGGATGCAGATACCAGGAAAAAAGACCCGGCCTGGTCGCGGGTCAGGTTCATATCCGTCAAAATAGTCGGCAGTAAAGGTGAAATGATGATTCTGATGGTAAAATTCAAGAAAAAAATGGATGTCAAAAAAAACAGCGGGAAGAGCTGAGAGCTAAAATTGTCTTTTCCATTCAATTTGTGCATGGTGTTATGTTTTGATCCCCCCCAAAAAAACTTTAGACCAGGTTAAGCCACCTTTTTCAACAAACTTAGATAATTGTCCTTCCTTTATTTGTATGGACGCAATAACATGTATCACTTTATCATCGCCTCAATTATTTTTTAATATCCCTGACCTGTTTTTTCAAAATTTCCAGTACATTGCTCCCATTTTTTTTTGCAATCCTATGGGCATCCTCCACAACTTTTTGAGCATGCGCCGACAAAACCGCCTCATCGGGCAAGGCAGTACCGGATTGTTCATATCGCCAGACAAGCAGTTTTCTGGCAAAAGCAACCTCTTGTTTCCAGACAAATCCATTCTTTCCAAAAATAGCCATAACTGCATGTCTCTCCATGATATCAAGTTTAAACCTGATTGGTTTTAGCATATTTTTCTGATTCGTGAAGCCTCTTTATGGCCTAAAAGCAAGAAAACCCAAATCGATGGCATGATGTCATGCATAAAAAAATCCTCCAATGGCAAGTGCCGCATTTGCTTGATAGTAACCTTATTACCCAGTCATTTTTCAATCTGTGGAGAAAGTATCCACTATTTTGTCTATGCCGTGCTGGATTCTTTTTGCACAGGATACAACATTATTTATAATATCAAATACTTAAAAACATTTTAAACCGGTTTTAATTTTTGGCACCCATGTTGCTATATCCTGTTAAAGAGTGATAATAAAGGGGAACCGATGTTTTTAACAAACTCAATACGGACTGTTATGAAAATTAATATTTACCCGGTCTTCTGCCGCTCCTGCAGGATAGCAGGATTGATATGGGTTGCAGCCGCAATCCTGACTGGATGTCAGACTCCGGGAGAGTTCAGGACTGACGTTGACCGGCAGGCACAACGCATTATCAATGAAAAGCAGGCACAGGTTCTGGGCAGGCAGACTGATTTCAGTCTGGAAAAGCCCAGCGACATCCTGCGCCGTCAGATACTTGAACATACATCCCTTCCGGTTGCCGGCCCCGCCTCTTTAGGTTCGGATAAACTGCCGCCCGTGGCCCACTGGCCTGAATCGGGTTATCCGACATCAGCAGGAGCACAGGGGCATTCTTCTTATGACTTGAACACCCCGCTTTCCATTTCTCTTGTAAGGGCCCTTCAAATCGGTGCCCGGAACAATTTTGAATTTATGACAAAAAAGGAGACTGTATTTCAGTCTGCCCTGGCTTTATACCTTGAGCAGGATGCTTTTCGCACCAGCCTTATCGGCCAGATACAGAGCCTGGTGAGTTCAGATAGATCCCAGACACCTTCCCGGGAAGGAACCTTGAACAGCGGAACGATTACCGGAACCCGACAATTGGAAAACGGGATCAAACTGTCCACTGCCCTGGCCGTTGATCTGGCAACCCTGCTCACTTCAGGCAGCAATTCTTCTTTTGGAATCAAGGCAGATGCCAGTCTGTCTATTCCCCTGCTGAGAGGGTCCGGCAGACACATTGTAACTGAGCCCATGCAGCAGGCCGAACAAAACCTGGTGTACGCCATCCTCGATTTTGAACGGTTCAAGAAAAAATTTGCCGTATCAATCGGCAGAGACTACCTGACCATTTTAAAACAGATGGATGGGGTTAAAAATGCCTGGGAAGATTATCAAAGCCGATTGATCTCGTCCCGGAGAAGCAGACGGCTGGCTGAAGCAGGCCGACTCAAGGAGATCGAGGTGGACCAGTCGGTGCAGACCGAGCTTGTTGCCCGCCAAAGATGGGTGTCTGCCCAGGAGCAGTATAAAAAGCAGATGGATGCGTTTAAAGTTCAGCTGGGCCTGCCGCCGGATGCCGACATCGACCTTTACCCGGATGAACTCAACCGTCTTGCCGTAGTACCGGATATGGGTGCAGGCCCCCTGGAGCTGTCCGAACGAAAGGCTGTTGAGATGGCCCTGGAAAATCGGTATGACCTGCAGGTCATTACGGGCAAGGTATTTGATGCGCAACGGGCAGTGGTTGTGGCCGCTGATGCCCTGGGGGCTGAACTCACCTTTTTGGGGTCTGCAGCGATTGGAGAACGTCGGACCATCACCACGGCGGATCTTGAAAACGCCAGACTGAGAACCGACAAAGGCGTGTTTTCTGCTTTGCTGACACTGGATCTGGGATTTGACAGAACAGCCGAAGCCATAACTTACCGTAACAGCTTTATTTTGCTCGAACAAGCTGTACGCAATGCACAAAGCCTTGAAGACACCATAAAAATAGAAATCCGAAGCCGGCTCAGGGAGCTGCTGGAGGCCCGGGAAACACTGGTGATCCAGGCCAAGTCTGTCGAGCTTGCTTTAAAACGTGTTAAAAGTATCACCCTGTTCATGGATGCGGGAAGAGCCCAAACCCGGGATCTTTTAGAGGCCCAGGATGCCCTGCTCGAAGCCCAGAACAGTCTGACATCGGCCCGGGTAAATTATCGGATAGCAGAGCTGGAAATCCAGCGTGACATGGGACTGCTCGTTGTTACAGATACGGGTCTGTGGCAGGAGTACTCTCCGGAGGCAAATACCAATGGTAAAAAATAAAACGATTATCTGGACATCTGCTGCTGTTGTCCTTGGCATGGCCCTGGCCTTTTTTGGCACCAGATCCATAGATTCGCAGACAGATTTAACCAAAACAGCGACCTTTGTTGTCACCCCCGGTCCCCTTACAGTGGATATTGTTGAGTCTGGAACCATCAATGCCAGGGAACAGATCATCATCAAAAACGAAGTGGAAGGGAAGACCTCAATCCTCTATCTGATTCCCGAAGGAACCCAGGTTAAAAAGGGTGACCTTCTGGTGGAACTGGATGCAAGTTCCCTTGTGGATGCAAAAATCGATCAGGAGATCAAGGTCCAGAATGCTGAGGCCGCCTATGTCAACGCCACTGAAAATCTTGCTGTGGCTGAGAACCAGGCTAAAAGCGACATTGACCTTGCCGCCCTGACCCTGGAATTTGCCAACCAGGATTTAAAAAAATATATAGACGGCGAGTATCCCAATGAACTTCAAAAGGCCCAGGCAGAGATCACGCTGGCAGAAGAGGAACTGACCCGGGCAAGGGATACCTTGAAATGGTCCCAGACCCTGAGCAATGAAAAATACCTCTCTTTGATCGAACTTCAGGCAGACCAGTTGTCGGAAAAGAAAAAAGCGTTGGACCTGGAGCTGGCAAAAAACAACCGGGATCTTCTGGTCAATTACACCTACAAGCGGAACCTGGCCCAGCGCCGGAGCGATGTGAGCCAGGCACAGATGGCCATGGAGCGGACACGCCGCAAAGCCCGGGCCGATGTGGTTCAGGCCGAAGCTGAACTCAAAGCCAGGCAGGCCGAGGATCAACGGCAGAAAGACAAATTAAGCAAGATAGAAGAACAGCTTGGAAAAACAAAAATCCTTTCCCCGGCCGATGGCCTTGTCATTTATGCCACCAGTGCCCAGGGCGGCGGTTTCCGGCACAATGTCGAACCGCTTCAGGAGGGCCAGGATATCCGGGAACGCCAGGAGTTGATCTATCTGCCCACAGCCAATTCAAGCAATGCCGGGATCGCCATTCATGAGTCCAACCTCAAAAAAGTAAGGGTGGGCATGCCCGTGGTTGTCACTGTGGATGCCCTGCCCGGCAGAAAATTTGCCGGCCGGGTTGCCCATATTGCCCCTTTGCCCGATGCCCAGAGCCTCTGGATGAATCCAGACCTGAAGGTCTATACCACACAGATATTTCTGGACGGCAATGACAGCGCCATCCGGACCGGCATGAGCTGCCAGGCAAAAATTGTGATTGAAAGCCATGACAATGCCATGTTTGTACCTGTCCAGGCTGTGCTGCGGGTCAATGCAAAGCCAACGGTGTTTGTTTATAATGGATCGCAATTTGAACCCAGGACCATTGAAACCGGTCTGGACAACAACCGGATGATCCATGTGATCAAGGGACTTGACCCTGGCGATATTGTACTGCTGACACCGCCGCTTAAAACAGCAGGCGTGGATTACCAGGCACCTGAAAAGGATAGCCCCAACAAATTATCCGACATGTCGCTGGAACAGCAGAAAAAAATAAAAAACCGAAAGACCCGGCAGAAGGCGGCTGAATAATCTCATGAAACCCATTGTGTCAAATACTAAACAGGACATGATTGTCAAACTTGAAAACGCCCATAAAATCTACACCATGGGCAGTCAAAAGGTTTCAGCCCTGGGGGGGATCAATATCTCCTTTTCCAGGGGAAGCTTCTGGGCCATCATGGGGTTCAGCGGGTCCGGCAAAAGTACGATGATGAATATCATCGGATGCCTTGACCGGCTGACCCATGGCCGATACCTGTTTAAGGGAAAGGATATCAGCGGTCATGGCGATGATGCCTTGAGCGATATCCGCCTGAACCATCTGGGTTTCATCTTCCAGAGCTTTAACCTGATTCCCCAGTTGACCGTGCAGCGCAACATTGAACTGCCGCTCTATTATCTGGGCTGGGATGCAATAAAAAGTGCCGCACATGCCCGTGAACTGGCTGCCATGGTGAGCCTTGAAGACCGGCTGGCCCACCGCCCGGCAGAGCTTTCCGGCGGACAGATGCAGCGGGTGGCCATTGCCAGGGCCCTGGCCACCAATCCGGACCTGATCCTGGCAGACGAGCCCACCGGCAACCTGGACAGCAAAACCAGCCAACAGATCATGGAATTGCTGACAACCTTTCATAAAGCCGGCAAAACCATTATCATGGTCACCCACGAATCCCATATTGCTGAATATGCCCAAAACCGGCTTTACATGAAGGACGGGCTTATCGAACAGATTAAAGGAAACGGATATGCAACAGATTAAATTTTTCAGGGAACTGACCTCTGGTATCCAGACCCTGATGCTTCACAAGCTGCGATCTTTTCTGACCATGCTGGGCGTGGTTTTCGGGGTGGGCAGTGTCGTGGCCATGCTGGCGGTGGGCGAAGGGGCCAGCAAGGAGGCTCTGGAGCAGATCAAAAAACTGGGGAGCAACAACATCATTATCTCTTCGGTCAAATCCATGGAAGAGGAATCGTCCAGCACCACACGATCTTTTATCAGCATCTATGGCCTGACCTACCAGGATCATGAACGGATTCAGGAAAGTTTTTCATCTGTTAAAAAAAATGTGCCGGTGAAGCTGATTCGCAAGGAATCAAGACTTGGACACAATTCGCTTGAACTTCGGGTAGTAGGCACCAGCCAGCAATGGTTTGAGGTGATCCCAAGAGAACTGCTTGGCGGTCGTATCCTGACCCAAACGGACATGGACAAGCAATCGGCCGTTGTTGTGCTGACGGAATTCGGTGCCAGAAAGCTGCTTGCCGGCATGAATACCATTGGTCAAAGCATCCGGATCGGGGGAGACAGCTTTGAGGTGGTGGGCATCATTAAAAGTGAAACCGGCCAGGCCGGGGCCATGCAGATCCCGGACAGGGATATTGACGCCTATGTTCCCATCACCACGGCAAAAACCTATTTCGGGGATGTAACCATGAAGATTTCATCCGGATCACGGCTCCGCGAAAAGGTTGAACTTCACCAGATTATCGTACAGGTGGAGGATACTGCCAAGGTGGAGCCGACGGCTGAAGCCATTGATCGGATGATGACCCTGTTTCACAAAAAAAAAGATTACCAGATCAATGTTCCCCTGGCCCTGCTCAAACAGGCAGAGGCCAGCAAACGGACCTTTAACATCGTCCTGGGCTCCATTGCCGGGATCAGCCTGCTGGTGGGAGGCATCGGCATTATGAACATCATGCTGGCATCAGTAACCGAACGTATCCGGGAGATCGGTATCCGGCGGGCAATCGGTGCCAGACGCAGGCAGATTATTGTCCAGTTTCTCATTGAGGCTGTGGTACTTTCAACCATTGGCGGTTTCATCGGTATTGCACTGGGGATAACCATTCCCTGGCTGATCACCCTTTTCGCAAAAATGCCAACCGTCATAACACCGACAGGCCTGCTTTTACCCTTGACCGTGAGTATCGGTATCGGCATCATCTTTGGACTGTATCCCGCTGCCCGGGCTGCAAGAGTTGATCCGATCATCGCCCTGCGTCACGAGTAGGTTCAACAACGCCTATCCGGTTTTGGAGGACAGCATTTTTTATATTTTTTTTTGCTGCTGCAGGGACAGGGATCATTCCTGCCGACTCTCAGGTGCAGACCGGATTGTCACAGGAAGAAATAGAGTACTCATAGGTATGGGTATCCCCATTTTTCAGGAGTGTGGCGATAACTTTTCCTTTTTTGTATAGTGGTAATAGGCAATTGCCACGGTACGGTAAACCAGATGGGCCAACTTGGTATAAGGCAGAAAAGCCACCAGATTAAATGCAAAGAGCAGATGGATAAAATACATGGAATAGGCTGCCCAGGATATCTCTGCCAGCCTGAACGTCTGGGTGAGCATACCGGTGATTCCTAGAAAAAGGGCAAGCCCCAGCAGGTACCAGTCAAAATACCCATTGGTCTGCCTGGCGTTTGCCCTTCGCTCCCTGATCAGAAGCAGACTGCCGGCAATGAGGGCGATGCCTGATACATTGGCCAGTATTTTCACCGGATTGATCTGGTCATAGGGTCCGTGGCTGTTCAGAACATAAAGGGCAAAAACAAAGGCGCCGGCTACAAAGGCGAGGCTGGTAAAGGAAAAGGCCACCATCATGTGGGAGATCTTGCGTCCCTTGTTTTCAGAACAAAAGGAAAACTGTTCGTGTTTTATGATGGCGGGCAGCTGGGTGATCAGGGTGATCAGGAACCGTTTTAAATCAAGGGGACCGGGGGCTGTTTTACCCAACCGTGCATCGGTAGCCTGCATATCCTTCAGAAACCGTCTGATCCCCTGGAAAAAGACCAGGGTCACTCCCAGGGACAGGGGAATGAAAATCATCTCGATCAGGGGCACAGGGAAAAAATGGGCAAAAACAATGCGGTCCCCGCCAGGTGACAGATTCATCAAACCTGTAACAAGACCCATGGTCATTATGATCATTGCGGGAAGGATAAAAAGCCATGGCAGCTTCCGGCGGTCATTGAACAACCGGTGCATGGCAGCGGGTTTTGAATATTCTTTGATGGACATCTTTCTGAGTGTATTGAGCACATCACCCGGCCTGGCATCCCGCGGGCAAAGTGTGGAACAGTCCCCGCAATTGTGGCACAGCCAGATATCAGGGTTTGCAATGAGTCTGTCCTTTAGTCCCCAGGCGGCATGGATCATCTCCTTTCTGGGAAAAGGCCGGTCATCGTGAGATATGGTACAGGCCACCGAACAGGTGGCGCATTGGTAACATTTTTTAAGATTCAGACCGGAGTCTGAGCTAATCTGGGCAATAAAATCCAAATCAGGTTCAATAAGTACAGGTAACGTCATAACAACACTCCTATTATAAAAGGGTCTGTTCAACAAGGGTTTCAAGCAGGGCGGCCAATTGATCGGGATCTGTCATTTTTTCCCGTAAAAAACAATTGGCCAGAACAAAAAAATAATTGGACATCAGGGCAAGTGCCAGAATATGGCTGTCTTTTTCAGGGTTGATCTCACCCCTGCCCTGGGCGGCCCGAATCAGTTCCGCCATCTTCTGAGCATAGTTATCATCAAAGGTATTGATTTCATCCAGCCATTTTCGTTCATAAAAAAACAGATGACTCAAATAGGCCCGGGAAAGGGAATAGTGGGTGATATAAAAAATGAAAAATCGTTTTGAAATATGAATAAACTGGGTTTGGAAGGATTGGTTATCCGGCATAGTGGCCATGGCATCCTGGTACAGATTTTTCAAATCATCTGAAAAGGCCGCCGCCAGCATGGACAGCTTGTTGGGAAAATGCTTGTAAATGGTTCCAAGACCTATCCGGGCCAGGCCTGCCACACCCCGGATGGTCACTTTATCATACTCCTGGTTTTCAAAAAGCTTTCTGGCACTTTCTAAAATCAAGGTGCGGGTCTCAGCCTTCTGCACTTCTCGCCGGTTTGCTTTTGGTTGTTCCATCTTCATCCTTTTCAATAACACGCTTCATTCAGAGAACATGTTCACTTAATAAAACGTGATATTCATATTGTCAAGAATTTTCAGGTCTGAGCATAGAAAAAAAACAAAAAAAGCTTCTATATGGTTTTCCAGTGCGACTTTTACTCAGGGCTTTTCAATAATCGGCAGACAGGCTCTCTTTTAATTACATCAGGATGAAATTTACTTGCACCCACAGGTTGCGGATGCTTGAATCATAATGGTTGATTTTCATGGCAGAATGAATTCAACACCTGTATTAAAAACACCTGGACAGCGGCATACCAATATCCAAAACATTATATTTTTTTTATTAATTTAATAAACGTGTCAATCTCTTCATCGTCAAAAACACTGAAAATTATATCAACAATTCTCTGTTCGGCAAGGTATTGTAATCGGGCGATATTGTGCCCTTTATCCGTAAGTATAATATAAAATATACGCTTGTCCCTGGGACAGCGTTTTTTTTCAACACAATCTAATTTAATAAGTTTGTTAACTATTTCAGTAACAGATGGTTTTGTAACATTTAAAATCTCAGCAAATTTTCCAAACGTTA
>JAHJLN010000305.1 GCA_018821715.1 Pseudomonadota bacterium
AAATATTTAAATTTTTATTTATAGCGCTTTTAATCATTGGTATTATTCCATACATCCTCAGCTGCAAATACGCTTTTGAGGCATCCCAATGGCATTGGATCATTTTTTATACAATAATCTATCTGTGGACCTTTGGTGTCACTTTTCTTGAGAAACTTGCGTTTCAGATCAGGGTCTGGGCAGGAATCCTGGGGTTCTATTTTCTGGGGGTTTTCTCCATGCTGTCCATGGGGCTGATCAGCAGTACAAGATTATATTTTTTATGTTTTTCTGCATTTGCCACGATTTTTTCAGGTATCCGGGGGGGGCTGGCCGCCCTTTTCATCAACATTACAACGCTGGTCCTATTTGCCTGGATTTATTCAAACGACTTGGTTTCATTGGCTCATATTCAAGGGGTCACAACGCCTGAAGAATGGGTTGTCCTCATTGGAACCTTCTTTTTTTTATGTGCTGCAGTAACCCTTTGTTTATCGGTTTTAATCAAAGCGCTGGAAATTTCCGGTTGTGAATTCAAGCACCTGGTAAAAAACACCCATGATATCATATGGACACTGGACCAAAAATTTAATATCACATTTATCAATTCTGCAGTTTATCCGGCATTTGGATTCGTTCAAAAAGAATTGATGGGAAAACCCCTTACCCATTTTTTGCCGGATAAAAAAACAGACCTATTCAAAGACCAGATAAAAACCGGCACTGATTTCAGTTATGAAACAATTATCCATCATAAAGACGGCACTCCCATTCATGTTGAGGTCATGGGATCAAAAATCAGCCACTTTTCCGGCAGTCATAATATGTACCAGGGGATTATAAGAGATATTTCTCAAAAAAAGATCCGTGAAAAAGAACAGCAGCAGCTCAACGAGAAACTCATACAGGCCGAAAAATTAAAGGCCCTGGGGATATTAGCCGGAAGTGTGGCCCATGACCTGAATAACATCCTCTCAGGAATTGCCACATATCCTGAAGTGCTGATGATGGATAAAAACCTTGATCCCCAGATCAGACAGGGCTTGACCATCATAAAGGATTCCGGACAGAAAGCCTCTGCCGTTGTCAGCGATCTGTTAACCATCTCCCGGGGCTCTGGTGCGGAAATGGAAATCATCAATTTTAATTCAATCATAGATCGTTATACCCGTGCCCATGACTTTGACAAAATCAGAAAAACCTATGACCAGGTAAGCATAAATGTCTCAACGGAACCGGAACTGCTCAATATCAAGGGATCTTATATCCACATCGAAAAAACCATCATGAACCTTGTTTTAAATGCTGTGGAAGAAGTTTCAGACAAGGATGACGGCAAGGTCCTTATCACCACCAATAACAGTTATATTGATCCGTCCATACCTGGATATGAAAATAGGGTTCAAGGCGAATATGTCATTTTAAGTGTCATTGACAATGGTTCCGGGATTGAACAAAAAAATCTGAAAAAAATATTTGATCCGTTTTTCACCAAAAAAGAAATGGGGAAAAGCGGCACTGGCTTGGGTCTTACCGTTGTTTGGAACGCGGTTCAGGACCATAATGGATTTATTAATGTGGTTTCCAATAAAAAGGGAACACGGTTTGATCTGCTGTTTCCCGCAACCCGTGAGGAAATACCGCAAAAAAAAGAAGGCAGCTCTTTTGACGAGATAAAAGGTCAGGGCCAGATGATTCTGATTGTTGATGATTTAAAAGATCAACAAAAAATAGCCGCAACGATTCTGGAAAATCTTGGATATCATACCAAAGCTGTTGATAACGGATATGATGCCGTGGACTTTATAAAAAAAAGTCCCGCAGACCTGGTGATTTTAGATATGATCATGGCCCCCTCCATAAGTGGCCTTGAGACCTATCAAAGGATAAAAAAAATAAATCCAGGTCAAAAAGCCATCATTGCCAGTGGATATTCTGAATCAGAAGAGGTATTAATGGCCCAGGATCTGGGCGCAGGAAGTTTTGTAAAAAAGCCCTACACTATACTGGACATGGGAATTGCCGTTAAAGAGGAGCTGGAAAAATAGTGGACATAATAAAAACAAAAGCGCAAATGCAGGAATGGTCAAAAAAAAGGCAAAGAGAATCAAAAACCATCTGCTTTGTCCCCACCATGGGATATTTACACAAAGGACATATTTCTTTGATGGAAAAAGGGAAATCCTTATGTGACACACTTGTGGTCAGCATCTTTGTCAACCCGACTCAATTCGGGCCCAATGAAGACTTGGCGTCTTATCCTTCAGATATTGAAAATGATCTTGCCCTTGCTGAAAAAGCCGGAGTAACAGCAGTATTTTTACCCACTAAAGACCATATTTATCCTGAAAACTTTCAAACTGAAATCAACCTTAAATCTCTTCCGAATTTTTTATGCGGCAAATTCAGGCCGATCCATTTTTCAGGCGTTGCAACCGTTGTTACCAAACTGTTTAATATTGTTATGCCGGATATCGCTGTGTTCGGACAAAAAGATTATCAGCAGCTTCAGATTATTCGACAGCTCACACTGGACCTGGATTTTGACGTCAAGATTGTGGCAGGCCCTATCATCAGGGAAAAAGACGGCCTGGCAATGAGTTCCCGCAATGCCTATCTTTCCGCATCTCAAAAAAAATCTGCCTTAAGCCTTTCAAAATCGTTGCACCTGGCCAGAGAATTGATTGCCAAAGGAGAAAAAAATCTTG
This sequence comes from Pseudomonadota bacterium, assembly GCA_018821715.1. Taxonomy (GTDB): domain Bacteria; phylum Desulfobacterota; class Desulfobacteria; order Desulfobacterales; family Desulfobacteraceae; genus Desulfobacula. The sequence goes on from JAHJLN010000305.1 coordinate 2,688, forward strand.
TGACAATCAGGAATCAGATTGAAGCTTTTATTTGTACATTTCCTGAAACAACCATAGAATATGTTTCTTTTTGCGATCCTGAAACCCTTGAAGATACTGACAGCATAGAAAATCAGATTTTACTGGCGCTGGCCGTGAAAGTTGGAAAAACTCGACTCATTGATAATGCCCTTATTGATCCTGCACAATAACGACCCTGCATTCTTTGAGAAATTGATGACGCTCTGAAACTTTTTCCAGCAGGCCATAATCCGACATGCTGATAACAATGACGGTATTTTGCTTTCCTTCTTTACGAAGTCCCTTGAAAACCAGGGGATGATTACCAATTCTCTTGCCCTTTAATGCCTGGTCCATATCGCAAATATATTTGCACACGCCATTTTGAACAGCAAACTCTCTGCTGATAAAGGAGGAAGAATATACGTCATGGCCCTGTTCGCTGACAATGACCGGGTTGAGTACGGATTCCACCCCAAGCCCTCTTGCATCAATGATCAAACCGGTGTAGAGATTTTCCGGATTTGCTGTACTCTTTTTCCTGGATATTTCAGGACTGATTTGAGATATCTGTCGAATTTCTTCGGGCAATACCAATTGTAAAAATCCACCGAACATACTGGTTTCAATTGTTATTTCCACGGAAAGCGCAGAGGTATAGTACTGTTTTGAAAGCGTTGCATCCCTTGCTGTTTTTTCCATACCCGCTAAAATAATATCATTTTTTGATGCATATGCCTCAACACTCAAGGCATTATTAATTTTAATTTGTTTTAAAATTTCTATAATCTGTCGATTTGCATCAGCCCTTGCCGATCCGGGAACCGATTCCTGGGATATGTCTCTGTTATCCTCAGGGGTTGCCTTGCCAATTGCTGAAATATTTCCGGTAGTCCAATTGATGGCACCATTCTCAAACCGGGTAATGCAATGATGCTTGGCAGACTCAGCCTGGTTTGCCATGCAAAAAAAAGGCATTAACAAAAAGACCAAGGCCATATTACAGACGTTTACCAGTCTTTTTACGGTTTTTTGAAATTTTTTGTTTTGCACTCTGTCAACTTTTCAAAAAGTTTTGTTCAATAAAGTCGGATAGCCCCTTGATATCTTCAAGCCCAAACACCGGCACATCAGGCATATGGTTTGAATCTGTAACAAAAGCGATCAGATTTTCATCTGCCATGCAAAGCGGATTTTTATGACTGCTTTGGGTTCTGAAAATCTCTATTTTCGGAAGATCCTGCCGTTTAAACCCTTCTGCTAAAATAATATCCATATCCCAAAGGTAAGCGCTCATCTTTTCAATGTCTTCTGTGTTATCATCTTTAACCATGGCAACTTTAGTTTTTGTAATAACAAGGGTGGCCTTGGCTCCTGCCTGCCTGTGGCGCCAGCTGTCTTTGCCTTCTTTGTCCATCTCAAACCCGTCATGGGCATGCTTTACAGTGCCTATTTTGTACCCTCTTTGCGTTAAATGAGCGATTAGTTTTTCAAGAAGCGTTGTCTTTCCCGAGTTGGATTTTCCTACAATGGCAATTATCTTTGTTGTCATATGTGTTGTCTTTACGGCCTTTTATTAATTTTCATAAAAATAGTGTTCAAAGCAAAGAAAGTCAAGCTTGAGATAACCCATACAGGGATTGACCTTAGCTTAATCCTTTTCCTTGAATTCGATTGTTATTGGAAAATGATCGGATGCTTTTAACAATGCCTCTTTTAATGGTTTGGCAACATAGTTTTGAAACGGGTTCCATACCATATGGGAGTCTTTGATTATCTCAATACCCTGGGACAACAGAATATGATCAATTAATACATTAATATAGGTTTGGGTGAATCGATCTTTAAAACTGGTTGAAGACGGCTCCCATCCATATTGGCCCCATTTGGGTTGCCCGATATGACTTTTCAGAATTTTTTCCGGCTCATAGATTGATCCCATGATGATTTCAACGGCACTTTTTCCAAATGAAAATTCATAACTGTCCATGCCGGGACCATCATTTATATCTCCCACCACAATGACGTTACTGCCTTTATCCAACCATTCATCCACACGGTTTCTGATCCAGGCACACTCGGCATAGAGTTTTCTTCTGTTCTTTTTGCTTTCCAGTTCCCAGTGAATCATATCAGAGGAGCTGAAAATACCTTTTGACTTTGTGTGCGCTGCAATCAGCTTGTAAACGCAATTGTCCGAAAGGCGTTTAATCTCAAGTTCCAGGGGTGGCCTGAAAAATTTATATATTTCTTTTATGCCGTCGCCATCAGCGTCGTGTTCGAACCGGCCGTTAAACGGAGGATTTTTAACACCGCTGCCCCCTGGCATGTGGCTGACATCAACTTTATTCGGATTGTAAAGTACGGCTACTTCCTGTCGGCCTACAGACGCAAATCCAATCAGCGCCTTTGTGGTTGAAAGACCCTGTTCATTTGCAAAGTTTTCCAAACAGGCAATGGTTTTTTTTTGACCGTTCACCATATGATTGGGTGCTTCAATGATGCAGACAATATCCGCGGATATCTCCTGCAATATGGTACCAATTGCATTGAATCTGTCTTTTGATGCCGGATCTGTTTTTAATGAATTGTCACTGTCAAACAGATCGTCAAACCATTCAATATTATAACTGCATAGTTTCATAGGTCTCTTCCTTTCACTGATTTTATGCACAAAAATTAATCGGGATATCTAACGTGTAAATATAATGCCTGATGCATGATCCGTATCAATTTTTTTATCATCTGTAAAGTCTGGTTTGACAGGGCCAACGCATGTAAATATTAAGAAGCCCCTATGCTTTGCCTGGTTGCCGGTGTCTGTCACTTAAACATAACATTCTCCAGATAATCCGTATCCATAGCCGCATTCAACCGTTTGC
>JAHJLN010000306.1 GCA_018821715.1 Pseudomonadota bacterium
AGCATAAATTTCCTTTGAGTCCATGCCTTCGTATTCAAGAATAACATGGTGACTGTCCCTGTCTGGAAATTTAACGATTTTATCCTCAAATGAAGGGCAGTACCTGGCCGACCGCCCTTTGATGTGCCCCCCGTAAAGTGCTGAATATTTCAGATTTTGCCTTACAATTTCATGTGTCTCAGGATTTGTACTGCCCATAAAACTTGGCAGCATGGGGTTTAAAATATTAGTGGTTGAAAAAGAGAAGGGTTTTGGCGTACTGTCTGATGTATGGATATTGAATTTGGAAAAATCAATGGTGTCTGCATGGAGCCGCGGCGGAGTCCCGGTCTTCATCCTGCCGATATTGAACCCAAGTGCTGCAAGATGTTGTGCAAGGCCGATGGATGAAAATTCTCCGGCCCTGCCGGCCGCAATTTTTGATGCCCCGATGTGAACCATTCCTTTGAGAAAGGTTCCTGTGGCAATAACAATGGCCCGGGTTGAGTATTCAAAACCGGTTTGATCAATAATTCCAATGACCTTGTTGTTTTCAAGCACCAGTTCCTGTGCCATGGCCTGCTTTAGATCAAGGTTTTTTGTTTTTTCAATGGCAGCTTTCATGTTTCTTGAATACAAGGCTTTATCGTTTTGCGTTCTTGTCGAATGAACAGCCGGGCCTTTCCGTGTATTCAATGTCCTGTATTGAATGGCTGAAGAATCGGTTATTTTTGCCATTTGACCGCCAAGGGCATCAATTTCCTTAACCAGCTGTCCTTTTGCCATGCCGCCGATGGAAGGACTACAGGGCATGGAAGCGATTTTATCCATGTCAATGGTTAAAAGAAGGGTTGTGCACCCCATGCGTGCTGAAGAAAGGGCAGCCTCGCATCCGGCATGGCCGGCACCGATAACAATGACATCATATGTATTGTAATTAAAATTCATAACCTGTTAATATATAATCGCTTGAAGTTTTGGTCAATAAGACGATTGAAAATGTTTGTTTTCTTTTTGATTTTCATAAATTGTACAGGTATAAAAGCGCATTTATTTTATTAAAGATAAAAATCAAAACAATTGCTTGGGGAAATTTTTTTCCAAAACTATTACATTAAATTCCTGGTTTTATAACAACCTTTATCCAATCTATTTTGCAGCATTCTGTTGAATTTAATTTATTGTACAGCAATCATCATAATGGCCGCGTCTTTTGGAAAATCAGAGAATCGCCATCATAAAACAGGAATAAATATTGCATGAAGACAAGACTTTAGATGCTAACCCTGACCCAGCAAAAACTTGGGACAAAAAGTCATGAATCAGATAGACGTTTGGGGTGCCATGAGGCAGGGTAATGAAAAATTAGCAGGTGTTAGCAGGAAGAAGCGTTTTAAATAAACTTGCATGGGCAATAGATATGAATAAAAAAGCCATATTGGATAATAATGGTAGACGTTCGATGAATGACAGACGGATATTTGCGTATACGGTATATTTTCCTGAAAGAAGATCCGGACAAGACCGAAGATCCGGTCTTGACAGACGTTGCAAGCCAAGGCAATAATCAGCCAGGCAGCAGGGAACCCTATGGGCCTTTTCCCCTGTGGCAGACGGTGTACTTTATTGCTGATGTCGGGTCTGAAGCTGTTTAAAAACTTTCAATCATATCCGGGTTCAGATTTTTTAAGATTTCGACGCACCATTTGACCATATTATTAAAATCCTCCATGGTGGCAATGCAGTTGTGAGAGTGAATGTATCTAACCGGAATGCCCAGGGTAATTGTGGGAACGCTTCTGTCATGCAGTGTGATAACACTGCCGTTGTTCCCCCCGCCTGACCGGACAGCTTCCTGAAATGGGATCTTATTCTTTTCGGCAATATCAATTGCAAATTTTACAAATCTTGGGTTTGACAGCATGGATTTATCCATATGGCGGATCTGGGGGCCTTTTCTCAGTCCGGCCTGGACAGCATCATTGCTGTTAAAGGTATCGTCTGCCGGAGTGCCTTCAAGCACAATGGCAATATCCGGTTTGATTTTTCTGACCGAAACATTTACCCCTCTCAGGCCAAGTTCTTCCTGGGACGACAGAACACCATACACATCAAGTTTAAGATCCTTTTTAATATGGTGTTTCATGACTTCCAGGAGAGCTGCGCATCCCAGCCGGTCGTCAAAGGCTTTGCCAAAGAGAAGGCCTTTTTTTTCGTCATGGGAAAACTTGACATCCGGTACAACCGGTGCGCCGATTTTAATATGAAAGAGTTCTGCTGTTTCCTGTTTTGAGGTCGCACCAATGTCTATGACCATGGTGGAAATATCTAAAGGCTTTTTTATTTCATCGGGTGTCAGAAAATGGGTGGGTTTTGAGGCCACAACACCCTGTATCCAATTTCCTTTGGTGTTTCTAATTTTTACGGCATGGGCACTTAAGGCCTGGGGATTCCATCCTCCCAGAGGCAAAAATTTGAGTGTCCCATTATTATTGATAGACTGGATCATGAACCCGACTTCATCTGAATGGGCGTCCAGCATGACCTTTGGCAGGTTTTTTTTTGACAGGGAGTGATGGATAAAAAGATTCCTGATCCGATCTTCCTCCAGCTCAAAGGATTTTCCCAAGTAATTTACAGCTGTTTGTACAACCGCATCTTCAAATCCTGAAACGCCCGGTGCATTGGACAGTTTTTCAATTATTTTTACTGAATCCACGTATCCCTCCACTATGTATTTACCTGCTGTTACCATTTGGTTGAGCCCTGAAAAAAAAGAAGATCAAAACTTGTTGTGAATGATGTAATTATCAATAATCTGATCGATTTCACCGTTGCTTTTCATCCGTTTGATCTGCTGGTTAATTTTTTCAATCACAAGCGTGTGTTTGCCTTTGATAGAATACAATCACAAACTGATTTGTCAATTAAAAAGGAGCGGTCGTAAGGATCATTAAGGCAGAACAGGACAGTCTTTTTCCAGGAGCAAAACCATTTCGGTCAAAGGATTTTGGGATGTAATGCAGACCTGATTTTTTTGTCCGGGTAAAACAAATTCAAGGCTGTTGCAATGGAGTCCGAGCCTTTGATAGGACAGGGTATCTTTTAGATACTGGATGGATTTTTTTGATCCATACCGTGTGTCGCAGATAACAGGATGCCCGTAAATTTTTGCATGACGGCGAATCTGGTGTTTACGGCCGGTCAAAAGTTTTATTTCCAGCAATGCATAGTGAAGACTTTGTCTTAATACCTTGTATAGGGTTGTGCAGTTTACCCGTTTCCCTTTGCCGATTGGATTATTCCTGCCCCCGGCTGTTTTTGACAAGAAAGTGTCCCACACTTGATATCCTTTGCAGATCAATTCAGGGTCAAAATTGCCGTGCACAAGGGCAAGATATTTTTTCTTCACTGTTCCCTTTATAAATTGTTCTGACAGGTTTTTCAGGACAAGGTTGTCTGTTGCAAGCAGGATGACCCCGCTGGTTTCCTTGTCCAGGCGGTGTACCGGATGAACATGGAAAACCTTCGGCACTCCAAGAGAGTTTGCCAATAAGGCATCTGAACGAATTCTGTCCGCCATGATTGAGACAAGATCGTTGCCGGGATCATTATGGACGCTCAGCCCACAGGGTTTGTCCACTGCAAGCCAACCTTTTTGTAATTCCAGGATAGGGGTGGGATCAATAAGGTCTGCCATGATGTTTGTTCCGGGTAAGGCCATGAATAAATTTCAAGAAAAATCGTCTGCTGGCTTTAATCATACCAATTCAACAGCTTGACACGGATTTTATCGGTTTTTTCAACAATTGTCTTGAACTTTTCAATATCGCTGAATCCGTTTTTTCCTCTGTAATGATAGGGAAAAACAATGCCGGGGCTCATCTCCAATACTGCAGACGCAGCCTGTTCGACGGTCATGGTATAGGGCAGGTTCATGCAGACAAAGGCATAGTCGATATCCTTGAGACGTCTCATTTCCGGAATATCTTCAGTATCTCCTGAAATATAAATCCTTTTTTGATCAAGGGTCAGTAAATATCCATTTCCCCTGCCTTTGGGATGAAATTTCAACCGGTCCTGGGTTGTGTTATACATGGGAATGGCCTGAATTTGAATATTATCAACGATGATACTGTCGCCATTGTCAAGTGCCGTTCCATAGGCCAGACTTTTGATAACCGCTTTGGGCCCGATAATTTCGGTTTTTCCATTGCTCAATGCTTTGATAATGGCGGCATCAAGGTGATCCCGGTGAATATCTGTAATCAGAATCATATCCGGCTTGGGAAAGGCTTCAAAGCTTTTTATACTGCCGACAGGATCAACATAGATGGTATGTTGCGGCGCTGTGATGACAAAGCTTGCGTGGCTTACAGGTTTAAACGACAGCTCACTGTTTTCCATGCAGAATATCTGCGTTGTGTAAAATACAGCCAAGATAACAATGATGAATGCAAAAATATGTTTTTTCATTTATTAGCCTTTCTTAAATTTAGCTGTTATGTTTTATCGATTCCACAATAAAAGGCGTACACTGGATGGCAATGCTTTGTTTCTTAACCCAGATCCGCACCATTGGAACGGACTTGCCTTCCAGGTTGGTGATATTGGTCAGCTCTTCAGCACAGGTAATGTCTTTAACCTTGAATTCATAAAAAAATGTGTTTTCAGTAAACGGGTCTGCCACCAGGATGACCCGGCTTTTATCATATGGATGCTTTCTAGGCGAACCGGAAAAGGGAATATGGGTATTCCTGTCCAGGTTTTTGATATTCCTGTAGGCCTGAATCTCAAATTTTTCTTTTAATTCAATAAAATTAATAATAGACATGACAACTCCTTTATATAGATGCTTTTAAATTCCATGGGGAAAATTTTGGGTTTCATCAATAAAAATTTTATAAAATTGTTTATATCTTTATACCTGAAAAATTTAAAATAAGCATTCAAATATTTTTATCAAAGGCGTCGATCTTTTTTTAAAAAAAGGTTTTTGCTCGGTCTTACTTTGATTTTTGACTGGTGTTAATGTTAAAGAACAATGAGGAAATTAAAAACAAAGGATTTAAAAAAATGCGGTACGCTGTTGGGAAGTGTTGAATGGATAAAAAGAAGCGGTATTCGGATTATAATACCTATTTAAGGCAATTGTTTGGTCAGAGGGTACAAAAAATTTCAGTTGATGCAGGCCTGTCATGTCCCAACCGGGACGGCCTGCTGTCGAAGAAAGGGTGTATTTATTGCAATTCAAAGGGGTCTGGCTCTGGAATGTTTGCAAAAGGGCTTTCCATAAAGAAACAGATCGAAACCGGTAAAATCGGAATGATCAAAAAATATAAAGCGAAAAAATTTCTAGCCTATTTTCAATCCTATTCAAACACCTATACCACCTGTGAACATATGAAACAATTGTATGATGAGGCATTGTCCTGTGATGGTATGGTGGGGATGGCCATTGGAACAAGACCGGACTGCATAAATACTGAAAAGCTTGATTTGATAGAATCCTATGCAAAACAGTATCTGGTCTGGCTTGAATATGGCCTTCAATCCGTTCATGACACAACCCTTGATTTGATTAACAGGGGACATGGGTTTAAAGATTTTATGGATGCGGTTCAATTAACCGCGGGCAGGGGAATCAACATCTGCACCCATATTATTTTAGGGCTTCCGGGCGAAGACAAAAAGATGATGCTGGAAAGTGCAAAAATATTGGCGGATACGCCAATTAACGGGATAAAGATACACCTTCTTTATGTCATTAAAGGAACCCTTCTGGAGCAGCTGTGGAAAAGCGGGGAATATATACCAATGGAGCAGGCGGAATATGTCGAAACGGTCTGTGATTTTCTGGAATTATTGCCCAAAAAGATTATTATCCAGCGTATCACGGGAGATCCGCACCCGGATGAATTAAGGGCTCCCCTGTGGGCTGGTCGATACAGAGAAACCTTTAATATGATCCAGCAGACCCTTGAAAAAAGAAATTCTTTTCAAGGGTCAAGATATAAAAAATAAGGAATTACTTTACCACAAAAGCCTCAAAGTTTTTTGAGGAATGGTGGACAAATTGTTGACCTTTTTTTTCAATGATCAGGCATTCTGTATTCTCAAGACGGTTAACCAGTTCAATTGCCTTTTGGACATCCATGACCATCAGGGCGGTTGCAAGACCATCGGCAAAGGTACAGTCTTTGGAAATAACAGAGGCACTCACAATGGTGTTGTCCACTGGAAAACCTGTTTTGGGATCAATGATATGAGAAAAGGTTTTTCCCTGTATTTCAAAGAAATTTCTGTAATTGCCGCTGGTGGCAATGGCCTGGTTATTCAGGCGGATAATTTTATATAATGCCTGGTTTGCAAACTGTTTGTCCGGCCTGCTGATTCCCACTGACCAGTCTTCCCCTTTTTTGTTTTTGCCAGAGGCATAGAGTTCTCCTCCGATTTCAACCAGAACGTCATGGATACCGGAGGATAAAAAAATTGAGGCAACAGCATCAACCCCATATCCCTTTGCAATGGAACCAAGATCCAGGGTGACGGCTTTGTTTTTAAGAATCGTGTGCGGTTCTTTAATCTCTATATGGTTAAAACCGGTTTTTGATAATGCCGTAGCTATTTTATCAAGCCCGGGAACATGGCTTGTTTCTTTTTTTGTCCCAAACCCCCAAAGATCAACCAGCGGTTTTACTGTTCCGTCCCAGGAACCATCCGTTATCTGGTATAAGGTTTTTGCAGCCTTCATGACAATGAAAAAATCAGAAGAAATGGTTACAGGAGTTCCAATTTCATAAGCATTAAAAAGACTAAGCTCGCTTTTAGGATTATACATGGAAAGTTTGTTGTTGATTTCTCTTAGACGGGTATCTACTTTATTTTCCCAGAATGACGGGGATTGTTTTTGCGTTGAGATAAATTTTACAGTGTAAAAAGTCCCCATGGTCTTGCCTGAAATAGTGTATTGTCTGCCAAAATTAGAAGCAGCCGTCGGTGTTGAGTGGAAAATGAAAAAAGAGAAAAAAAAGTAAAAAATAATTATTTTTTTAAGCTTCATTTAATTAAACTCCTAGTTGTTTTTTTTACTTAATATAAACATCTTTTGTGGAATGCAAGATACATTGTTGATGGATAAGATTATATCTGTTAGTAGGTATAATGATTTTAATTGTTGATTAAAACCAAAGATGAAACATGGAAAATAAAATTGTTAAGATAAAAAAATCACCTGTTGAGCTGTATAAGGTCTTAAAGTTTGAAAATCTTGCTGCTAGCGGCGGGGAAGCAAAATATTTGATTGCTGATGGTTTTGTCAAAGTGAACGGTATGATTGAAACACGAAAACGCAAAAAAATTTTCCCTGGAGATACAATTGAAACAGGTGGCCTTGTCATAGAAATACAACTGCTGGATCAGGAGGGGGAATAAAAAAGCCCGGCTGGCTTAACAGATGGGGCAGACAATACCCAATATTAAAAAAATTATGTTGCCAGGGTTTGTGCAATGTGAAAGCAGACAATAGAGACGGCATTGGCCACATTAATGGAATTTTTTTTGCCGAACATCGGGATATAAACAAATGTATCACAGGTCGCCATGACATGTGATGAAATGCCGTATTCTTCATTTCCAAAGACAACAATGGTATTTTTTTTCCATGACATGTCATAATAAGGACGGGCGCCTTTTATTGTTTCAACACCAACGATGTGGAGCCCTTCTTTCTTTTTATTTAAAAGGGTTTGAGAAAGATCGGTCGTTTTTTCCTGCTTAACCCATTTTTCCGCTCCCATGGCGGTTTTTTGGACCCCTGGATGTTCTTTGCCCAGTGTATTCCCCAGAAGAATAGATGCAACGCCTGCGGCGTCACAGGTCCTGAAAATTGATCCGACGTTGAAAAGGCTCCTTAACCCATCCAGAGCCACATGACAATTAAAATCGATTTGATGGCAAGAAAAGGGCAAGTCATCTGTTTTAACTTTTTCAAACAGGTCATGGTCTCGACAGGTCCTTTCTGTGGCAGATCGGTGATAGTGAATTCTGTCTGAAACCATTTCAATCCATAACCTTGTATTTCCTGGTTCAGGTTTTATAAAAGGCGTCATCCCGGTCCATTGAAGAATTTGATTATATTGCTGCACAAACAGGTCAAAGGATATCTGGTTAACGCGATTGGTTGTCAACTTGTGATAAAATTCAGATAACCAGTTGATAATATGGCTGTGTTGGTTTTCAAGGCAAAATGACATCAACTTTTTTTTTGTAAACCCAAAGGTATCCATTCCATGGTCTCCTAAATTAAACAGCAGAACCTATCCATATCAGTATCTGGTTGTTCATTAAATATAATATTTATTTTTTTTGGTTTTATATTTAAATATTTCTTTATGCCCTGCCGATAAGTCTTGTAACCGGATGATAAAAATATATCCAATTTTTAAGGAGAATCAAGATGACCAGCATACAGAGCCAGTCTTTATCGGCAGGACCATCCCCCCGACAAAACGCCTTGTCTGACTCACAATTTTCAAGCTATGTCAGAAAACAGTCATTCAGCGCTTATGAAAGCCTTGATGCAGGATTGACCATCCAAACAAAAGAAGGTGATCTTGTAACCTTGACATCCAATACATTTTCCGAGTTTGATGCCTTGATGTATAACAGCAAAGGGGTTTTGCAGACAGAAGCAGGAAAGGTTACGGTCACCCAGAATCAAAGACAGATTACCTTAACTTCAGGAGAGAGTTTCAGTTTTTCCGTGGTAGGGGATTTGAGTGAAGAAGAACTGGCCGATATAGAAGCCATTGTGAAAGGGATTGATGAGATTATTTCACAAATGGCGCAAGGTGATATGGATGATGCGGTTTCCAAAGCCCTTTCCATGGGAGGCTATGATACAGTTTCCATGTACGCTGCAGATATTACCTATCAAAAATCTTATGCCATGAGATCCGAGATCCAGGGTCAGACCGGAGAAATTGCAGATACAAATCAGGCCCAGGGCGGAGACGTCGTGGAAGCAAGCCAGATAGTGCCGGAAGAAGAGACAGCAATTCCTTCGGTAAAAGAACCGTTTCCTGAAAATCACCGACCCCGTAAAAGGAAACACAATTCAATACATAATATTAATCAATTTATTGAAAAAATGGCTGAAAGACTGGAAAAGTATGAAGAAAAACTGGTAGAAAAAGCCCAGAAACCCATTGATAAACTTTTTAGACATCATTTGAAAGATGCTAAAAATAATAACAAAGATCAGACATCAAGCTATAATGCAATTGAAACGGCACAAAAACAGGTTTCAAGATTGATTGATAAAATGGCAGGTGAAATATTTAAGGAAAATTTTTCAGCTTTTTTTCAATAGAATATTAAATCGCCACTAAAAAGCCCAGGCTGATACTGTTTTAACAATACCAGCCCGGGCTTTTTTTATGATTTTCAGACCTGATTTATTTGGCAGGTGGTGTAAATATCCGCTGGGCAAGCTCATTATCCAGCATGAGAAGGCCATGCCCTTCTCCGCCAATCAGTTTTAATTTGTTTACAATTGTTTCCATGTTTGATTCTTCTTCCACCTGCTCTTCCACAAACCAGTTCAGATGGTTTTTGGCAGCATGGTCATTTTCTTTAATGGCCAGATCCATGAGATCATTGATCAGCTTTGAAACCAGTTTTTCATGTTCCCAGGCCAGTTCAAAGACATCCAGGGCGGATTTAAACTGGGTTTTAGGCGCTTCGATGGCCTGCAGATAAACCCTTGCCCCTCGTTCGTTTAAAAACCGATACAGTTTCATGGCATGAAATCTTTCTTCTTCCACCTGGACAAGAAAAAAGTTTTCAAACCCGCTTAAGCCTGTTGAATTGAAATATGAAGCCATGGAAAGGTAATAATATTCTGAAAATAATTCACGGTTTATCTGGTAATTGATTGCATCCTGAAGTTTTTGTGAAATCATGTGTCCTCCTTATGACAAAGGTCTATTGGTCATTCTTATCATTGTTTTTGTCCTTGTTATGCTTTTTATCTTTTTTTGGATTCTTTTTTTTGTTTTTTCCTTTGTTCTCTTTTAACCTCTCCGGCACTTCATTTCCGACAGCAATCCGCCATCCTCCCTTAAGTGTGGTTGAGACCAGCCATTTTCCGTCGGTTGACAGCCGGATATACAAGTTATTTCCAAAATAGGTTTCAGGTATGTTTACAACAATATAGGCGCCTATGCGTGAATCATATTCAAGGTCATGGCCGTCATGATGTTTATGGCGGTAACCATGGGCCGGAGCATGGGGGGGCGGTCCTGGTTTGTGATATGTTTTTTCAGGAGGAGGCGCTCCAGGGCCCTGAATGCCCACGCCTAATGTGTTACAACCTGAAAGAAAAAAAACGCCAAAAAAAATGATGAGTAAAATCTTAAAATATTTCATATGCAGCCTCTGAATTAAATTTTTTTAAAAACGAAAAGTTATTTATCATAGCTTTTTTTTAGCACAGCTTCAATAAGACATATGGCATTTTTTTTAAAATTGGTATGCATATTATTTCTAAAAAATTTTGCATTATCGCCAAAAATAAGGCCGGGATTTAGAGGCGGGGGAGAATCGATCCTTTTTTGAGTAAGGATCTTCACCTTTTCCAGCAAGGTACATGCCGCCAGGGTTTCATCGGTGCAAAAAACAGTTTGAAATCCTTGCCGTTCAAGGATTTCAGACAGGATATCCCAGGACTCAAGAAAGGATATGGATGGCTTTGATGCCCAGGGCACAGGCAAAACAAGATCATTGTTCTTGCCTTTAGTGATTTCATGCAGAATCAGTTTTCCATCAGGTTTCAATACCCGGAAAAATTCTTTGGTGGCCGTTGATTTGTCTTTAATGTTCATTAAAATATGCTGGCATAAAACAACATCAAAGGTATTGTCTTCATAGGGCAGATCAAGAACAGAGCCTTGTTGAAAATCAATGCTTTTTTCAAGTCCGGTACATTGGGTTAAAAATTTTGCTGCTTCGATAAATTTGTCTGTCAGGTCAATGCCGAAAACCTTGCAATTAAATTGGTCCGCCAGCAGCCGTGCAGACCCCCCCATGCCGCAACCGGCATCCAGAACAAAGTCTCCAGGGTTAAGCCCGGCTTTTTTGAACAAATTGATACTGGACAGGGCACCACCGGTATGCAGCTGATCAATGGGAGAAAGATCTTTTATGGTCAGAGCGGAATGGCTGATGCCTGCCTTGACCAATGCGGTTTTAATCTGTTGTACAAGATCGTCTGAATTGTAGTGGTCTTTTACAGTTGATTCCATAACACGGTGTCCTGAATGTTTAGAATGGTTTGATGGCAGGGTTTTCCCTGGAAGCAGTGTGTGTCGAAACCGCTTCCAGGGAGGATTTTTTTAAGCAGGCACTATGCTTTCAGCTCTTCAATAGCGCCAAAGAAATCAAGGGCTTCAGGATTCTTTAATGCATCCTTGTTTTTTACTTCTTTTCCTTCGATCATCTTTTTAACAGCCAGTTCAACTTTTTTCATGTTCAACGTATAGGGAACATCCGGGCACTCAATGATTTTAGCCGGCACATGCCGAGGGGAGGCATTGGCCCTGATGTCAGCCCTGATTTTATTTTGAAGTTCATCTGTCAGCTCAAATCCCTTGGCCATTTTAACAAAGAGAATGACCCTGACGTCATTATTCCAGGATTGCCCCACAATAACAGAGTCTTCAAGTTCTTTCATGGCATCAAGCCGGCGGTAGATTTCAGCAGTACCGATTCTCACTCCACCAGGGTTGAGGGTTGCATCGGATCTGCCGAACATGATCACGCCGCCACGTTCGGTGACCATGATAAAGTCGCCATGGGTCCAGATTCCCGGAAATTCATCAAAATAAGCAGAATGGTACTTGGAGCCGTCTTCATCTCCCCAGAAGAAAATGGGCATGGAAGGGAAGGGCGCAGCACAGACAAGTTCGGCCTGCTGTCCTACAACAGGGTTGCCGTTATCATCATAGGCATAGACTTTCATGCCAAGGCCGCGGCACTGGAGCTCTCCTGTATACACAGGACCCATTGGATTTCCAAGGGCAAAACACCCGTTAAGGTCTGATCCGCCGGATATGGATGCCAGCAGCAGGTCTTCTTTGATTTGGGTGTAGACAAATTCAAAATTTTCCTCTGATAGCGGAGACCCGGTTGAAAGAACCGATTTAAGGCTTGACAGGTCAAACTGTGTTTTGGGTTTTACACCTGCATTTTTTAAAGCCTCAATATAGCCCGCACTGGTGCCGAAAACCGTAATTTTTTCATCCTGGGCCATTTTCCACAATGCATCGGGTCCTGGATGAAAGGGGTTGCCGTCAAAAAGAATCAGGGTTGCACCCACACTCAAAGAGCAGGTCAGCCAGTTCCACATCATCCAGCCGCAGGTGGTAAAATAAAAAATAGTGTCTTCCGGCGTTAAGTCTGTATGCAGCACCAGTTCTTTTTTCTGGTGCAGCAGAACACCGCCCACGCTTTGTACCATGCATTTTGGAAGCCCTGTGGTTCCTGAAGAATACATGATGTAAAGCGGATCATCAAAATCCATCTGTTCAAATTCAATCCGGGTGACGTCAGGGTCCTTAAACTCCTTGAACGGCACGGCATTGGGCAGGGAACTGATATCCGGTTCTTCAGATACATAGGGAATGACAACAATTTTTTTAATAGAAGGTATTTCTTTGACAATACCGGCGATTCTTTCAATGCTGTCCATGGGCTTGCCCTTGAAAAAATAACCGTCCGCTGTAAACAATACCTTTGGCTGGGTTTGACCGAACCTGTCCAGGACCCCTTTGATGCCAAAATCAGGAGAGCAGGAAGACCAGATCGCACCAAGGCTTGTGGCAGCCAGCATGGCAATGATGCTTTCCGGCATATTGGGGACAAATCCCACCACCCGGTCACCTTTTTGGATGCCAAGTTTCTTTAAAGACGCAGCTGTTTTTGCCACCTCATCATACAGCTGGTTATAGGTCAATGTCCTTCGAACCAAATCTTCACCCCGGAAGATCAGTGCTAAGGTGTCATTTCTAAATCGTAAAAGATTCTCGGCAAAATTCAGCTTTGAGTTGACAAAGAATTTTGCTCCCGGCATTTTGGTCGGATCATCAATTGCCTTGTCATAGGATTTCGACGCTTTGATATCGATAAAATCCCAGGTGGTTACCCAGAAATCCTCAATATTATCCACCGACCATTCCCAAAGGGACGGATAGTCTTTAAAGTCTTTGCCGTATTTTTCATTTACAATCGTCATGAAGCGGTACATGTTGGTGCTTTTGATTCTTTCTTCAGACGGCTGCCACAACAGTTTCGACATGGGGTTACCCTCCTTATTCATACAGAACAGCCAGTATGGTGGCTTTTTGAGTTTTGGCAGTAATAAAATGGGACGTTGTGGAAAGGTAGTAGGCACTGTCACCTGGATCAAGATCATAGGTATCTTTTCCAATGGTCAGGTTGACAACCCCTTCCAGAACAAATACAAATTCTTCTCCGTTGTGGATGGATATTTCCTTGTCTTCACATTTTTCCAACTGCACGATCAAGGCTTCCATGTGACGGCCCTGGACTTCAGGCGCCAGACTCATGTAGGAATAAACATTATCCTTCCCCGTTGTTGAGCTGGATCGGGAAATCTGTTTTCTTTCATTTTTTCTTGTAATGGAATACAGTTTGGTTCCAATCCCGGATACCAAACGGCCCACAGCAGCATCAAGCGCCTTGGAAAGTTTCATCACGGTTCCAAGCTGGGGCTTTTCTATACCCTCTTCAATGTCCTTGAGCCGGGAAATGTCAAAGCCGGTCAGATTTGAAAGATCCTCAATGGAAATTCCTCTTTCCTCTCTGAGTTGTTTGATGCGTTTTCCCACTTCATCCACGTTGCCTTTTTCACCATTTTTGATGTTTCCGGTGAGATCTTCAAAATAATCTACATTGATATGAGGGATTTTATCTTTTTTTTCCATAGCATCTCCTTGTCATCATTATTTGGGAAAACTTTGATCAGGGGTTTCACCCAGTTTTTCCTTGAGTTTTGCAAGTCCAGGTCTGGCATAGTGCATATGGCCTTCTTTAAGTGTTCGGCCGTTTATCATGGCCTCACTTCTTAATCGGGTGCCGACGGTTCTTTCCAGCTGTTTGCCAAGCCACAGAATTCTGTCTACATCATATCCATGTTCTATACCCATTTCATCAATTTGTACAAGAGTATCTTCAAGGCAAACCAGTCCCACATACCTTTCATCATCATAATAATAATCGCCCGTACCTTTGATGGGCCTGTCATCCAGGAAGTTGGCCGGTTGTCCGCCCAGGCCGCCAAGGGTTGCTTCAAAATGGCAGATGCCTGCCTGGAGTGCCGCAAGAACAGAGGCTGACGCCACTCTTTTGGTTTCATGGAAGTGGGCAATATGAAGGCTTGTATCCGGGATCTCATCAAGGATCATGGAAAAATATCGGTAAACCTGGGCCGCAGATGCAGACCCGTCATGATCGGCATGCTCAATATCACTGGCACCAATGGAAAGCCAGTACTTGGTGAAATCAACCGCATCCTCTAACTCAGTGGCTCCGCCGATCGGGCTTCCCCAGATGGTACTGACCGTACCGCACATCTTGATGCCGGCATTGGAACACTTTTTTATGCATCTTTCCGCTTCTTTAAAGTAGTTGGGAAGAGTGGTGCCTGAATTGGCAAAATGGTGCTGCTCTTCAGTGGACACCATCATCAATACCCTGTCCGGTCCGACCCCTCGTTTTTTAAGTTCAATGGCCCTGTCAACGGCGGGTTCCCGGATGGTAATAGCTGTCAGCACAACATCTTCCATGTTAATGCCTTTTTTTGCGGCACGGCCCACAAAATTATCACTTCTCAGATGGGCTAAAAGTGCCTCGGCATCACTGAACTGGGGCATGCTTCTGGGGTTTCCGAGATTGGTGACTTCAATGTTGCGGCATCCTGCGAAAATCAATTCTTCCAGATAGGTTATTTTAGCCTCGGTTGAAATGAATTTTTCAAGGTGCTGGAACCCGTCCCGGACGGTAATATCTCCAATGGTCACTTTCCTGGGCATTCTTGGAAATATTTTCCAATAATCATATTCGGTCATGGTGTATCTCCTTATATGGTTAAAATCTGAAATTACCAAATGTCGGCTCGCCAATGGGTCTGACAAGGCTGACTTCAAAAGCCATGGCAAGCCAGTCCCGGATTTCTGAGAATTTAATCACGCGGTCATTTAACAGTCGCGAGGCACAGAAAAAGGGATGGGCTTCACCATCATATTTGTCAATCATTTTTTGCTGGAATTCACTTATTTCTTCAGGTGTCATCGGATTGCCCGCGGCATTCCGTTTGGCCTGCTCTATGCTTAAAAGAACGCCGCCGGCACTTTTCCCGCTCATGACGCCGGTTCTGGCTCTCATGGTTGAAAACAGAAAGTTGGGCCTGTAACCCCTGCCGCACATGCCATAATTGGCAGCACCGTTATCCGGTCCGATGACCAGCTGGACTCTCGGCACCTGGGCACAGGAAACCGCACGAACCATGTCGGCACCGAATTTTCCGATCCCGGCATGTTCAGAATCAGACCCGATCATATACCCGGGTGAGCTCTGGATAAACAGCAGGGGGATTTTTTCATAGGAGCACCGAACCACCCATTCAGCCACTTTTTTGGCAGCCTCATGGAAGATAATGCCTGCTGCATTGGAGCAGACAATTCCAATGGGAAATCCTTTGATCCTGATTTTACCGGTCAATATATTGGAACCCCGGCCAGGGGCAAAATTTTTCTTGCTTTCAATAAATTGGGATTCATCAGCAATGGCTGCAATGATTTTTCTGCCGTCAATTCCAATGTGGGGTGATATGGGCAAAACATCATAAAGGGATTCCAGAGAAACCTTGGGTTCCTTGGCCTCATAGGTATGAAGATGAATTTTCTGGGGTTTGGTTAAAGAAAGAAGCTCTCGAACCCTGGTGATGGCCTCTGTTTGATCCGAACAAAGATGATCGGCACCGCCTGAAATTTCAGTATGAACTTTTGCTCCGCCAAGATTTTCAGCAGAAATTTCTTCACCCGTGGCCATTTTCACAAGGGGCGGGCCGCCAAGAAATGAAAAAGACTGTTTATCGATCATAATGGATTCACAGGCCATAAAGACAATATAGGCCCCGCCTGCTGTATTCCCTCCAGTGCTTAAGGTGACCTGGCGAAGCCCCATGGCCGACATCCGGGCCATATTATAAAAGATGGACCCAAAATGCTGGTCATCGGGAAAAACGTCTGCCTGCATGGGAAGAAAAACTCCTCCAGAGTCGGCAATATAAATACAGTTCAACCCGCATTTTTCTGCAATGGCCTGGGCCCGCATGTGCTTTTTCAAGGTAATGGGAAAATAGGTGCCGGCTTTTACCCGGCTGTCACTGCCCATGATCATGGTCCAGTTGTCGTGTACTTTTCCAATTCCTGTGACAATTCCGGCGCAATGGACATCATCAACACCGGGATATCCCATGCCGAATCCTGCCAAAGTGGAGAGTTCGAAAAATTGGGTATCCGGATCTATCAAGTCTGCGATCAATTCTCTGACAGGACGTTTGCCTCTTTTGGCAAGCGTATCAACCGCTTTTTGGCCGCCGGGCCAGATTGCTTCCTGCCGTCGTTGTTCAAGTTTGTTTTCTTCAGCTTCCCAGAAAGTTCTGTTTTCAGTCATGCTTATATTTATCTCCCTTTGTAACTGGGTTTTCTTTTTTCTCTAAAAGCGGTCAAGCCTTCAATTCTGTCCTCAGTGGGTATGGTGACCCGGTAGGCATTGGATTCAATGGCAAGCCCTGTGGCCAGATCGGTTTCAATGCCTTTGTCAATGGCATATTTGGCCATTTCAACGGCAATGGGGCCGGTCTGGGCGATCATGTCCGCCATTTCCAGGCAAACATCCAAAAGGGTCTCTGGTGTTGCAATTTTGTTGACAAGTCCGATATCAAGGGCTTCTTTGGCATCCACGCGGCGGCCGGTGAAAATCAATTCCTTGGCCTTTGCCACACCAATGATCCTGGGCAGCCGCTGGGTGCCGCCTCCGCCCGGGATGATGGCAAGTCTTGCTTCCGTCAGGCCCATGCTTGCGGTTTCAGAGGCAATGCGAATGTCCGAGGCCAGGGCCACTTCAGTGCCGCCGCCAAGGGCAACCCCGTTCACGGCTGAAATGACCGGCATGGGAAGATTCTGGATTGAGGTCAAAAGGTTTCGAATCGTGATAATAAATTTTTTGACCTCATCCGGGGTTAATGTTGCTCTTTCCTTAAGATCGGCACCGGCACAGAATGATTTTTCTCCGGCCCCGGTAATAATAACGGTTCGAATATCGGTCCGATACAAAAGTGCATCAACCTGATCCCGTATGGCATATAAGAGATCAAAATTCAGGCAGTTCATTACCTTTGGCCGGTTCATGGTCAGGATGACCGCCTTGTTTTTTTCTTCAACCAGCAATAACGGATCGCTATCGCTGGTGCTGCTGCTTGTGCGCATCGCTTTTCCTCCCGGATTAAACCCGAATTTTCGTTAACAGCCGATATAGCGTGAAATGACAATACGCTGAACCTCAGAAGTTCCTTCTCCGATTTCCAAAAGTTTCTGGTCTCTGTAGAATCTTTCCACATTGTATTCTTTCATCAGACCATATCCCCCATGGATTTGAACCGCGTGGTCCACCACCCTGGACATGACTTCAGAACAATACAGCTTGCCCATGGCAGCTTCTTTTTCATAGGCGCGTTTATTGCTTTTCAGCCAGCAGGCTTTGTAGAGAAGATTTCTGGCACACTCAATTTCCATGGCACTGTCTGCCAGTTTAAAGGCAATGGCCTGGAATTTTGAAATGGGCTGTCCAAACTGTTGTCTTTCCCTGGCATATTTCAATGCAAGGTCATAGGCTCCCTGGGCGCCGCCAAGCCCCATGGCACCGATGGACAGCCTTCCCCCGTCAAGGGTGGACAGCATCTGATGAAAACCGTCTCCTTTTTTGCCCAGAATATTTTCTTTCGGGACCCTGACATCGTCAAAATAGAGTTCAGCCGTGTTGGAGGATCGCCACATCATTTTTTTATGCATGGGAACCGCTTTGAAACCGGGTGTTCCAGCTTCTACAAGAATACAGGAATATTCAGGTTTTCCATTGTCCCTTGTCCCGGTGATGGCCTGAACGGTCACACCCATGGTCATGTCGCAGGCAGCATTGGTGATAAATATTTTTGAGCCGTTAATGACCCATTCATTTCCATCCAGGACTGCCGTTGTTTTGCTGCCGCCGGCATCAGACCCTGCTGTCGGTTCGGTAAGTCCAAACCCCCACAGGCCTTCTCCTGCACAGAGTTTGGGCAGATATTTTTGTTTTTGCGCTTCGGTTCCAAAATAATAGATCGGGCCGATGCCCAGGGAATTGCCGGCGGCAACAGTGGCAGCCTGGGAGCCGTCAATTCGAGCAATTTCTTCAACACCGATAATGTATGAAATATAGTCCATTGCCTGGCCGTCATACTTTTCTGAAACAAACATGCCAAAAAGACCGATTTCTCCCATTTTACGCGTCAGCTCTTCAGAAAATTCCTCTTTTTCGTCAAGCTCGCCTGCAATGGGGGCGATCTCTTTTTGGGCAAACTTTCTGACTTCCTTACGGATCATTTCCTGCTCTTTGGTAAGGTCAAAA
>JAHJLN010000307.1 GCA_018821715.1 Pseudomonadota bacterium
CCCAGGGCCTGTCCTCCACCCTGTATTTTGGAGAGGATTTTGAAATCATCAACAACACCTCCACCCTTTACATCTTTGCCGGCAACCTGAGGGTGGCCAAAGCCACTGACACCACCCTGGACTATTATCACAAGGACCACCTGGGCTCCACCAACGCCATATCCAGACAGGACGGAACAATTATTGACTCGGGCGAATATTTGCCCTATGGTCTGGACAGAAGCGCCAATGCTCTTTTACAATCAAGTGCGTATAAGTTCACGGACCAGGAACAGGACGACGGCACAGGGCTCTACAACTATGACGCAAGGCTGTATGACCCTGTCATCGGGCAGTTTATCATGGCGGATACTCTTGTGCCGGATCAGTTTAATCCTCAGAGTTTGAATCGGTATGCGTATTGCCTGGATAACCCTTTGATTTATGCGGATCCGACTGGGCATAATGCTAGCGCAAACACAGCTTTATCTAATTTTGCGACCCTCCAAGCTTGCCCTCTTGATATATTTAGTCCTTATGCGGATCATAAGACTAGTTTTGAAGGAAGTAAAGCTCTAATAGATAAAGAAAATCAGCTTGCCGAATCAATACAATGGGGTGAAACTAAGGATTGCACTATATGTATAGATACCAAATCTGGATTTCCTGATCCTTCTACTATAATAGGCTTCATATCCGATGGGGCCATCCTCGATCCAGATAGTAAGGTGGTATGTTACACTAAGACTATAGAAGGTAAGAAAAACGCTCCTTATTTTGACCCTAAGACTATGCAGTTTCAAAATCTTAAAACTGACAATATTCTTGATGGGACAAATACAGGCCCTACACCAAGCTCACTGCGGGAGGCTTTAAACAATATTAGTGAAACTGAAAGCCAAAACAAAGGGAATACTGGGAGTGGGGGTGGTTTTACTATTATTTGTTCTGAATTATATAGGCAAGGCTTGATGAGTACCGATATTTACAGAGCCGATTCTATTTTTGGAATGGATGTTAGAGAACATAATCCCAATGTAATGATCGGTTACCATCTCTTGTGTAGGCCAATCGTTCAATTAATGAAAAAATCTAAGATAATTACAAACATTGTTAATATTTTTGCTAAACCGTGGTCATATGAGATGGCGTTTCAAATGGGTGTGAAGAAAGAAGGCTATATTATGGGGAAGGTTATAATGTCAGTCGGTATCCCCATATGTGCAACTGTTGGCAAAATAGTTTCAAATGATTCACAAATTTTCGACACAATGATGGCCGTTCTGTTTTTTGCATTCCTTGTGTTGGTTTTCAATGTTATAATGAAAAGGTGGAAAAGCGGGTCAGATACTATTTGATAGCATATAACAGGAAAGGACAGTTAATAAAATTGGTAAATGCAATAGGGTATAGTTTTTTTAGCATCAGAATAAAGTACGTTTTGCTTATTATTCTTTCCACTCTTATTCTTTTCAATGTTGCAGATAGTAATGGGGAAAATAATTTTTATTCTATAAATTTTTCAAAAGTCTCGGTTGAAAAGGTTCCAGATAATGAAACAGATTATGATTTATTAAATAATAAGGACAGTTTTTTTCAGTATCAAAATAATAATCTATTTGATCAAATTTGGGTTAAAAAAACGGTTGATCTTTCCATAAAACCTATACAGGTAAGATCTATAGAAATCCGCCATGAAAATGAAAACATTTCTGTTCTGATAACCTTAGATCCTGATTCAAAAGAGATTATTGAGAAAGTTTTTGCGTACACAAAAAATAAAATTGGAGAAAAAATTGCAATTTCAGTCGAAAACAACATAATTGCAATACCTGCAATTATAACTCCAATGGAAGGCAGTTTGCTGTTATCAGTGAAGAACAAGAATCTTAGTCAAATCAAAGATCTATTTTTAAAGGTGACACAAGATGTCAAAATGGTTGATTTGTCTATAAATGAAAAGAAAAGTTTGTATGAAAAAACTGGAGACGGTCTGTTTAATAAAGGTCATTATTCCAGAGCGATAATAGAATATTCCAGGGCCATAGAGACGACTTCACGTAATAAAGCCTTATTTTACAGGCGGGGGATTTGCTATAGTGAAGTCGGAGAGAATATAAAAGCTATTGAAGACTTTAATACAGCAATCGAGATCGACCCTTCATTTGACTTTGCTTACAGCATGCGAGGACTTACCTGGGTAAAGACAAGAAATTATAAAAAAGCGATTTCTGATTATAAAGTCGCCATTGAGCTTAATCCCTGGAATTTTGTACATTACACGAATTTAGCTTGGCTTTATGCCACTTGTGAAATCAGTGGTTTCAGAAATGGTTCTATGGCAGTAGAACTTTCAAAAAAGGCCATTAAATTAAATGGTGCCATGGTAAACTATGATACCATAGCCGCAGCTTTCGCAGAGATCGGAAATTTCAAAGATGCTGTTCGTATACAAGAAGCCAGCATTAGAGTCCTGATCCAAAAATCTAAAGTTGATGAATTGCATGAAGCACAAAAAAGATTAAAATCATATCAAGACAAAATGGCGTGGAGGGAGGCAGTTCCTATACCAAAATATTAGAGTGTCAGAGGTCAGCCTGACACCGTCTCCCTGTTTACCTTTGATAACATGGGCAGGCAAGAATGTGTCAAGGGACCGTTTTATGAGCAAAGCAATGCCTTTTTGTCACCGCAGTTTTCCAGCATATCTGTTGACCCTTCAACCGTGGACGCTGATGTCACCACCACCTGGACCCGAAATTTTTATGACGCCAGATCAAGGGTGGAAAGGGTCCAGCAATCCGGCGGCATCAATACCACCTATGCCTATAACAACCTTGAAACCACGGTCACCGACCCTGACGGCCACAGCAAAACACAGGTCACGGACAGCCTTGGCAGAATCATCAGCGTCATTGAACACGGCCCGACGGATCACATAACGACCTATTCCTATACGGCTGCAGGAGACCTTGTCAAGGTCAGCCGGACAAACCCGGCAACGGGCAATGCCGTTGAAAACCTCATCACCTATAACACCCTGGGTCAGAAAACAGCCATGGCGGACCCGGATATGGGCTATTGGACCTATGCCTATGACCTTAACGGCAACCTTGTTTCCCAGACCGATGCCCGGGGAATCACCCTCACCTTTGAGTATGATGCATTAAACCGCCAGACCCGGAAAGTCTACCCCGACCAAAGCCTTGTCCAGTATGAGTATGATGCTGCCCAGAACGGCATCGGCCTTGTGTATCAAAAAACCAATGCTGCCGCATCCACCCGGTATTCAAGCTATGACCCCATGGGAAGGCCCTTGTCTGAAACCAGGACCATAGACACCACCACCATCCGGTTTGATTACACCTATGACCCTGCCGGAAGACAGTCGGCAAAATCCATCACGAGAAATAACACCCTGTTTAAAACCCTGCAGTTAGAATTTTATCCAGACACCAGCCTGCTCAAGGCAGTCTTAAACGAAAACAACCAGCCCTATACCACCGTCACCCAGTACTCCCCCCAGGGCAAGATAGAGTTCATGAACCATTACAACAATACCGTGACCAATTATATCTATGACTATGAAACCGGCCGGGTCTCGGTTATCCATTCCTATAACATGTCCCAGGACATCATTGACAAGAACTACGCCTATTCCCAAGCC